>DASRZG010000343.1:0-14608 GCA_035686585.1 Phycisphaerae bacterium | reverse complement strand
CCGCCGCCACGGGCGAGCCAAACCGCGTCAACCACTTCTGCGAAGGCTACCAGCGGTTCTTCCGCGAGGCCCTGCCCGAGCTGAGGCGAATCGGCGAGGCCATCCAGCAGGGCCGCCCGCCCGCACCGGCGCCGCCCCCGGCGACCCAGGCCGCCCCCGCCGGGCCCGTCGCGCGTAACGCCCCCTGCCCCTGCGGCTCGGGGCGCAAGTACAAGCAGTGCTGCGGGCGGAAGTGAGTTCCAGAACCAGTCCCGTGCGAGGCCGCCCGCCGACACCTGCGGCGTCAACCCGAATGGCCTTCTTCTCAAGGAGTCCGACGTGACGCGACAGAACAGGACGGAACCGATCACACTGACTGCCGGGCCGCTGATCTGCTGGCTGGACAGGACCTGCGGGCGCGTTGTCGGGCTGAGGCATGAGGCCGACGGGCTCCCCTTCATCGACGGGGCGACCGGGCCGGGCGGCCTGGAAGTGTATGACGAGCGGGAGCGACGTTGGTACACCGATCTGCACACGCCGGCGACGATCGAATCGCTGGAGGTCGAGGCCGAGGGCGTGCGCTTCGTCAAGCACTTCGAGGAGGCGCCGTTTTCGCTCCGGGTCCGCTGGCTGGCGAGCGAGGACGGGCTGCACCTGGGCGTGGAGGCGGCCCTGCTGGACGGTGAGGCGCCGCGGAGCATCCGCATCAGCTTCGTCCTGCCGGCGACGGAGGCCCTGCTGGCGTGGGCGCCTTCGTATCCCCCGCCGACCCCGGTGGCCGGCAGCGACGTGCGGTACTGCTACCTGGCCGACGAGCGCGGGCGGGCGCGAACGGGCATCCCCATGCTGACGCTGTACCGCCCCGGCGCCGGCGGTCTGTCGCTGGTCATGCCGTTCGAGACGCCGAAGGTCCAGCTCAACCTGGGGCCCGAACCGCGCGACCCCCGGCCCTGGTATGGGCCCGAGCGCGTCCCGCGGATCACGGCCGGCGTCGAGGTGGACAACGTCACCCCGCCGGAGGGGCGGGACCTGGGCGCCGACCCGGTCGTCCGGTTCACCGAGAAGCAGGTGGGCCTGCGCGAGGGCGGCACGCTGCCATTCGACCTCTGGCTGTTCGGGCACGAGCCGGACTGGCGATGCGGCCTGGGGGCCGTCACGCGCCGCTACGCCGAGTACTTCGAGCCCCATCCCGACGCCCTGAAGTGGGCCGGGCCTTCGATCGCCGCCAACCCGGAGCTCAACACCGACGAGCACATCGAGCTCGCCCGGCGGTTCGACGTGACCCACTGCTGGTTCCACGGGCACTTCGAGTTCCACGGGGAGCCGCTGACGGACGAGGCCGTCGGCGACCCGGCGTATCGGTGGGTGTGCGAGCCGTACCCCGACCGTTTCCGCGACCTGTCGGTCGAGCAGATCCGCGGGCAGATTCATCAGCTCCGCCAGGCGGGCGTGGGCACGTTCCTGTACGGCTTCAACATGCACTGCGACGAGACGATCATCGCCAAGCGGTCGTTGGAGGCGGACGTGTGCCGGCTGGAGGACGGATCGGTCGCCCGGTCGTACCACGACCAGCCGGTGATGTTCTTCCACCCGGACAGCCCCTTCGGCCGGCAGCAGCTCGACCAGGCGGACCGTCTGATGCGGACGTATCCGGAGATCGTGGGGCTGGCGCTGGACAACTGGAACTACGCCGGGATCGACTTCGGCCATGACGACGGCGTGGCCATGGTCGCCGACCGCCCGGCCGCCAACGTCAACCAGTCGCCGCAGCGGTTCGTGACCGCGCTGGCCGAGAAGGTCCACGCGGCCGGTCGCCTGCTGATCACCAACAAGGGCCGGACGATCGAGTCCATGCGCGGCATCGACCTGGTGCTGACCGAGGCCCAGGGGGCCGGAACGTTCGCCACCTTCGCCTACATCAACGTCTTCCGCACGGTCAACCCGACCGAGTACCGGGCGGGGGAGGACGCCGCCTACGCGGAGGAGGTGCTCCAATACGAGCTGATCTGGGGCGGGCAGATGGGCACGTACGAGCGGAAGGCGGACCTGGCCCAGGCGCGGGCCTACCACCCGCTGATCCTCCTGCTGCGCAACCGCCGCTGGGTCTTCGAGCCGGACCCGCTGACCTTGCCCGACGGCGTGGACGGCCAGATCTTCCACATCGACCCCCGCAGCCCGTGGAACGCCGACGCGCTGGTGGTCACGCTGGTCCGCCCGGGCATGAGCTGGCGCGCCAACCAGCCCCGAGCGGCCGGGCCGGTGAAGGTCCGGCTGGCCGACGCGGGCCGGTTCACCTCGGCCGAATGGCTGGCCGTGGAGGCCTCCGCCGACGGCCCGAGGCATCTGCCGCTGCGCCGGGACGGCAAGGAGCTGACCGTCGACATCCCCCCGCTGGGGGCGGCGGCGACGTTGACGCTGCGATAGCCAACCGCCGGGGCCGTTCCGATCGGGGGCGAGCCGGACAAGCCAAACGACGGCTTGTCCGGGGCACCCGGTTCCCGGCCGGGGCGAGCCGGACAAGGGAAACAACCCCTTGTCCGGGGCACCCGGTTCCGGATTCCTTGGCCGAAAATCCCTCGACAGCCTGTTGCGGACGGGGTATTATCCGCGCGCGGGGCGAAGCCTCCCGGGTTGTTTGACAGGCCGGCCTCTATGGGAGACGGACACTATGGGAAAGACACTCATCGCACTGGCTGTGATCGGTTGTGTGGTTTGCGCCGGCTGTGACGCCCCGGCCTCCGGCGGCGGGGCGGGCGTGCTCACGTCGAGCACCAACGGCCTGGCCAACCTCGACTTCCGCGAGGTCGTCAAGCTCGCCCAGGACCGCGTGTTCCCCTCGGTCGTCTTCGTCAAGTGCCTCTCGGAAAGCCACGAGTCGGGCAAGAAGATCACCTCCGAGGTGATCGGCTCGGGCGTGCTGATCTCCGCCGACGGGGAGCTGCTGACCAACTGGCACGTGGTGGACAAGGCCAAGGAGGTCCGCTGCCTGCTGTACGACGGGCGGGCCCTGGACGCCAAGGTCCTGGGCAAGGACAAGGACACCGACCTGGCGCTGGTGAAGCTGGCCCTTCCCGCCGACGGCCCGCCGGTGCCGCACGCGGCACTGGGCGATTCCGACCGGCTCAAGGAGGGCGACTTCGTCATGGCGATGGGCGCCCCATGGGGGCTGAACCGCTCGGTGTCCATCGGCATCGTCTCCTGCACGCGCCGATACCTGCCGGGCAACAGCGAATACAGCCTGTGGCTCCAGACCGACGCCTCCATCAGCCCGGGCAACTCCGGCGGGCCCCTGGTCAACACCGACGGCGAGGTGATCGGCATCAACACCCGCACGGTGATGATCGGCGGGGACATGGGCTTCGCCGTGCCGGCCGAGGTCATCCGGATCATCGTGCCCCAGCTCCGCGAGCACGGCAAGGTGAACTGGTCGTGGACGGGCCTGCGCCTCCAGCCGCTGAAGGACTTCAAGCGGAACATCTACTTCGAGGGCGACAGCGGAGTGGTGGTGGCCTCGACCGATCCCGAAAGCCCCGCCCGGCAGGCCGGCATCGAGCCCCGCGACCGCATCGTCGCCATCGGCGAGGTGCCCGTCACCGCCGTCTGGGAAGAGGACCTGCCCCACCTCCGCCGCCAGATCGGCCTGCTGGAGAAGAACAAGCCCGTCGACGTCCGGCTCATCCGCGACGGCAAGGAGATGACCATCCCCTTCAGCCCGCGCGAGAAGGGCAAGGTCGAGGGGGAGGAGCTGGACTGCCCCCGCTGGGACATGACCGTCAAGTCCATCAACCAGTTCGACAACCCCGACCTGTACTTCCACCGCAAGAAGGGCGTGTTCGTCTTCGGCGTCAAGTACCCCGGCAACGCCCGATCGGCCGGGCTGGGCGAGGGCGACATCCTGCTGAAGATCGACGGCCGGCCCGTCGAGACGCTCGACGACGTCAGGAAGATCCATGCCGAGCTGATCAAGAACGTCCAGACCAAGCACCTCATCCCGATCAGCGTCCTGCGAAACGGGCTGCTGAGGCAGGTGGTCCTGGACTTCTCCAGGGACTACGAAAAGGAATAGCACCATTCTGGGGAGGCTTCTGATGAAACGAACACTGATCTGGCTGACCGTGACGTGCCTGGCCGCGATGCCCGCCCTGGCGGCCGAGGGCGACGAGGAGGGCGATGACGCCAAGCTGACCCCGCAGAAGATGGTCGAGCTGGCCTCCGCCGTCAAGCCCTCGATGGTCGTGGTCGAGCTGACGCTTCAGTACGACAAGGGCCAGGCGCCCGGGGGTGGCGGCGGCTACCGCGGCTACGGCGGCGGGATGGTGATCGAGGAGGAGCGCCCGATGGAAATCCCCGGCTTCCTGCTCGACGCCGCCACGGCCATCATCAACGACCCCGCCATCCACCCGCGCTTCATCAAGTCCATCGCCGTCCGCTTCGGCGACCAGAAGGTTCCCGCCAAGGTGACCGCCTACGGGCGAGACCAGGCGGCGGTGTTCCTGGCCCTCGAAAAGCCCCTGGCCAAGGCAAAGCCCCTGGCCTTCCCCCCCGACCCCGGCGACGCCGCGTACGGGGTGGGGCATTCCCAGCGGGCCGACACCTGGACCGTCCGCTTCGGGCCCATCGGCAAGGCGGTCGTCATGGAGCAGGACCGCCGGCCCTTCCTGATGGGCGCGGGGCTGTTCCTTGACGAGGACGGCAAGCCGGTCGGCATGTCCATGACCGGCCGGCTGTACCTGGACGGGTCGTGGAAAGGCTCCCCGCTGACCTGGCCCAAGGTCGCCGAGGCCGAGATGGACCGCCTCCTCGTCGACGCCAAGCGCCGCACCGAGGCGGGCCTGCTCCGCGTCCAGCTCAACTTCCGCAGCCCCAAGAAAGACGCCGCCAGCCCGATGACGCGGTACCGCGGCGGCGAGGAGGGCAGCGCGACCGAGCAGAACGTCATCGGCGTCCTGGTGGCGCCCAAGCGGGTGCTGGTGCTGGCGAACATGGACCCCAAGACCACCGCCCGGCTGGAGCGGATCACCGTCCATCCGGCCGAGGGCAAGCCCGTCAACGGGAAGTTCCTGCACACCCTCAAGGCCTACGGCGCCCTGGTGGTCGAGATGGAAAGCCCGCTGCCGGGCCCGCTGGCCCTGTCGGGCAAGGACATCATGGACCTCGAGGACGTCCTGCTGGCGTCGGCCCAGATCATCCTGCACGAGGACAAGCGGGAGATCTACTACCTGCGCAAGCGGATCGCCGGCTATGAGCTGGGCTGGAAAAAGCAGGTGTACCCCGGGTTCTCCGGGGCCGGGGAGGGCACGTTCGTGTTCGACGGCGACGGCAAGCTGGTCGTGCTGCCGGTCGCCCGGCGAAAGAAGGTCAGCAGCCGGGAACGCTGGGGAGGCGGCGACGACAACGCCATCGCCACCGCCTCGACCTACGTCGCCGGCGTCCTGGGCGATCCGGCCGGGGAGAACATCGACCTGTCCAACGTCCCGCTGACCGAGGAGGAGGAGAACCGCCTGGCCTGGCTGGGGATGGAGATGCAGCCGATGAACCCCCAGCTCGCCCGGATCAACAACGTGGCCGAGCTGACCAACGGCGGGCGGACCGGGGCGATGGTCTCGTACGTCTACCCCGACTCCCCGGCGGCCAAGGCGAGCGTCGAGCAGGGCGACATCCTCCTGCGGATTCACATCACCGGGCACCCCAAGCCGCTGGACGTGGCGATCGAGAGTTCCGGATTCGGCAGCAGGCCCTTCCCCTGGGAGCAGCTCGACCAGGTTCCCGAGCAGTACTTCGACCAGATCCCCCACCCCTGGCCTTCGGTCGAGAACAGCCTGATCCGCGCCCTGACCGACAACGGGTTCGGATCGACCTTCACGGCCGAGTTCTTCCGGAACGGCAAGACGTTTAAGGAGGACTTCACCGTCCTGCAGAGCCCGCCGCACTACGACTCGGCCGAGCGGTCAAAGTCCGAGACGCTGGGCATGACCGCGCGGGACATGACCTACGAGGTTCGGCGGTACTTCCACCGCGACGGGACCGACCCGGGCGTGATCCTGTCCAAGATCGAGCCCGGCTCCAAGGCCGCCACGGCGGGGCTGAAGCCCTACGAGATCATCACCCACGTCAACGACCAGCCGGTGATGACGGCCAAGGAGTTCGAGAAGCTCACCAAGGACCAGACGGACCTGCGCCTGTCGGTCCGGCGGATGACCCAGGGCCGGATCGTCAAGATCGAGGTCCCCGCCGCCGCCAAGGTCGCGGCCACGACCCAGCCGGAGGAGTAGTTCCCGCACCCCCGCGACGGAGTCAAACGGGACGGGCCGGCAACGCTTGCGGTTTCGCGATCGGTTGGTGAGCGAACCGGCCGCGTACCCGCGAGCGTCCGGCCCCCTCCCGGGGGAACCCGCGCAGGCCCGAGCTCATCCCTTGCGGCCGAACAGGCCGTACTTGAGGATGCACCAGACGGCCTTGAGCCCGTCTTTCCAGCCGATCTTCTTGCCCTCGTCGCGCCTCCGGCCCCGGTAGGCAATGGGCACCTCGCGGACGCCGATGCCGCGCCGGGCGATCTTGGCGGTGATCTCCGGCTCGAAGCCGAAGCGGTTCTGCTCGATGCGGATGTCCGCCAGGACCTCCCGGCGGAAGACCTTGTAGCAGGTCTCCATGTCGGTCAGGCCCAGCCCCGTGGTCAGGTTGCTCAGGCCCGTCAGGAAGCGGTTGGCAAGGTAGTTGGCCAGGTAGCCCTGTTCGGGCCGGCCGTTCAGGTACCGGCTGCCGTAGACGACCTTGGCCTCGCCGGCCAGGACGGGCGCCAGCAGGGCGGGATAGTCATTGGGGTCGTACTCGAGATCGGCGTCCTGGACGATCAGGATGTCCCCGTCGGCGGCGGCGAATCCCGTTCGCAGGGCGGCGCCCTTGCCTTGGTTGTGCTGGTGGAACATGACCTTGACGGCCGCGGGGGACGGGCCGTCGTCGGGCGGCAGCTTCCTGGCAAAGGCCTCGACCTGCTCGCGCGTACCGTCCGTCGAGCAGTCGTCGACGAGCACGACCTGGAGGTCCACGCCCCGGGGCAGTTGGACGCCCCGGACGCGATGCAGCAGCGTCATCCACGTGTCCAGCTCGTTGTAGACGGGGACCACCACGGACAGGAGGACGGCCTCGGCGGGCGGACCGTTGTGGGCCTGCGCGGCCACCGGTCACGGCTCCTGACGAACCATCGCGGCTCGCCGCGCGGGGGAGATGGTCAGCGGGAAGCATCGCATCTGGGGGTAGGCCCGGGCAATCTTGGCGGCGGCCGCCTCCCGGTCGGCGACGCTGCGGGCCACGAACTGGGCGGTGCCGTCCCCCTGGCTGCCCACGCCCTTGCCTCCGTAGACGTGCTCGGCAATCGGCTCAAAGGCCAGCAGCTCGTGCAGCAGGGGGCTGGCGAGCTGTTCGGGGCTGAAGGGGGCGACGTCCCGGTCGAAGTTCTCCTGGGCCTCGTCCATCAGCCGGCCCAGCTCGACGGCGTCCCCGTCGGTCAGGGCCTGGTAGGCGGCCCGGATGACGCGCTCGTTGGCCTCGCCCAGGGCCCGCTGGAGCTGCGGGTTCCGCGGGTAGGTTTTCTGCAGGTCCGACAGGATCCGGACGGTGTCCTTCCTGCCGGCCAGGTCCACGAAGAACATCTCGATCTGCGCGCTGGGAGAGACCGGCTCGACGCGGATCGCCATGCTCTTCTGGAAGCTCATCAGCACGGGGGTCTTGCCGTAGATGCAGGCCTGGTCCATCCGCCCGCACTGGCTGCCGGTAAGACGCTCGCCCAGGTAGGCCAGCTCCATCAGCTCGTGGGCAAACATCCCCAGCCGGTACAGCGCGTTGAAGGCCTGGGCCACGAGGATGCACACCGCGGCCGAGCTGGACACCCCCTTGCGCAGCGGCAGGTCCATCTCCGTGATGCGCAGATCGATGGGGCCGGTCACCCCGGGTACGTCGATCATCTGACAGGCCACGCCGGCGCAGTAGCGGAAGAACTCGTCCTCGTCCTCGGCCGCCGCCAGCAGCACCTCGGGGATCCACGGACAGCCCATGCGCCTGGTCCGCCCCGTGGGCCGGCCGTTCTCATCGGGCAGCAACGTCTCGACCACGAACTCATCCGACCGCCTGGCACGCGCCACCAGGCCCTGGTCGGTGCCGATCACCAGGCAGGCCCCGCGGTGCAGGCCGTATTGGGCGGCCCAGTCGCTGTGCTCTCCGAACAGGCACAGCCTTCCCGGGCCGAACAGCTCGACCGGCTCCTCAACAGCGGGGCTGCGTGTCAATTCCACGGTCATGGCGTCATTCCCTGTTTAGCACGCCGGAGGTGACCCGGCGGAAGAGGCTTGTAGGAAGATAGCAGCGCCAACCGTAGGACGCAAGGGGGGATATGTGTCCGATTTCCGCCGTCGGACCAGGCCGCCTCGCCTAGCCCGTGACGCGGTTGGTCACGTACTGCTGCGGCTGAGGAGGGTCCAGCACGAAGCCGCGGCGCAGGTCGCCCTTCCGCCGCAGGCGCAGGTAAGGCTTTCGGTACGGCGTGCAGGGAAGCGGGGCGTCCCAGCAAGGCTTGTTGGGCTTGACCGGCACGTGCAGCAGCAGGCCGAACCGGGTGACGTAGGTGGTCATCTTCTCCGTCTGCGAAGGGTGGAATCCGTGGTCCGCCCCGGGGCCGAGGAAGCCCTTCTTGACGTTGCACGCCGCCAGCAACAGCCCGCAGACCAGCACAGTCGCCAGCCTTCTTCGGGACGCGCCGGCCGCCAGGGCGCCAAACGCCAACGCCGCCGCGCCGGCGGCAAGGATCCAGAGGGAGAAGAAGCCGAACCGCACCGCCGGGGCGGTGAAGAACCAGTACGCCAGCCCCGCCAGCGGTGGAAGCAGGATCAGCCACGGCCGAGGGTCCCTGCCGGGGGGGCGGGACTTCCTGCGTCCCAGGATCGCCACAGCCACTCCGCTCAGGGCCGTCAGGGCCACCGGAAGGATGAGCTCTCGGTCGGCCCGCCTCAGCCAGGGGCCGATCCAACCCCATCCTCCGCCCACGCCGGAGGTCTGCCTGGCGAACGACCCGATCACCAGCCGGTGCTGGCGGGCCAGGCCTTCGGGCACGCGCCAGTCCACGTTGACTGCCCCGAGCGTCAGCGGAAAGGCCGGATAGCCCGAGAGGATCACGCCGCGGGCCATCCAGGGGCCGATCAGCAGAATCGCCGCCGTCGCGGCGGCAAGCAGCGTGGGCATCACCGGCCGCCCCCTCCGCCGTGCCTCTACCACCCAGAGCGCCCCGATCACCACGCACCCGGCCAGGGCGAACACCGCCACGCTGACCTTCAGGCACACGCTCAGGCACAGCATGGCCACGATAAAGACCACGTCGAAGCTTCGCTCGCGGGGCCGGGGGTCCACCCCCAGCAGCCAACGGAACAGGCGCGATGCCGCCACGAACGTCACGGCCGCCACGGGCAGATCGGTGGCGTGGCTGGAGATCCAACTGTGGACCGCCAGCAGAACCGCCGCCGTCGTCAACAGCACGTCGAACGCCGCCGCCGTCCGCCGGGCGTGGTCTCTGTCCAGCATCCGGCGCGACGCCAGCACGCACTGGGCAAACAGCCCCAGCATGATCAGCCCGTTGGCCAGGTGGTTCGACCGGCGATACCAGGGACCGACCTCCAGAGCGGCGCTGACCAGGAGGTTGGCGTTGTTGAATGCCAGCCGACCGTGAAGGTTGCCCAGTCCCGGGACGATCGGGTGCTCCCTCGCCCAGCGCACGCCATTGACGTGGTACAACCCCGTGTCAAAGGTCCGGCAGGGCCCGGTAGCCCGATTGGCCAGCCAGACGGCCAACACCGCCATGGCGATCAGTTGGGCTTTGCGTCCCGATAGCGTCCGGCGAAGGTAGCGCCACAGGGCGGGCCAATTCCACACCAGCCCGCACACCCCCAGCAGCGACAGGGCCGCCAAGGCCGTCGGCGTGATCGCCAGCCAGAGGTGCCACAACTGCAGCCAGGCCACCACAAAGGCCAGGCCCAGCCAGAATGACGCCAGGCAGCCATCGGCGTCGAGGTCGCGCAGGCCCAGAAGCCGCCGGAGCCCCAACCCCAGGCCGGCCAGCACCGCCACCAGCGCCGCCCAGCTCGCCAGCACCGCCACCATCGCCAGAATCAGCTCAAAGACGGCCACTCGCGTCCTCCCGCCTCTTGCTCAGGGCCGCCTGGGCCGCCACGTACCCCGCCGGCGTGCCGATGTCGTACGCCTGCCCGGCGATCCGCACCAGGAAGTAGCCGCCCGGAGCTCGCCGCAACAGCTCCTGCTGGGCCTCGGTCAGGCCGGTTTCCTTGCCGGCGGGGGTCCGGACGACCCGATCGGACAGGCAGTCAAATATCTCCGGGCCGAACACGTAAATCCCGAAATGGGCCAGGAACGAATCGTCCGGCAACCGCGGGGTCGCCAGCCGGGCCCGGGCCGTTTCCACGTCGGGCTTCTCGATGATCTCCGTGCAGCGATAGATGTCTTCGGCGACGGGCTCGCCTCGGGCGACGCCGACCCGGTGCAGCTCGGCCGGACCGACCACCTGAACGGCCACCATGGCCGACCCGCCGGTCGCCTCGAACGCCCGCAAGGCCTGGGCGGCACACCGCGGCCGAGACGGGTCCTGGCGGCATACGTGATCGCCGAGCAGCAGCATGAACGCCTCGTCACCGACGAAATCCGCGGCGCACAGGGCCGCCTGCCCCAGACCGCCGGGCCGGTCCTGGATGATGATCTCGACACGCCGAGCCAGGTCCCCTTGCGCCGTCTCGGCCAGCACCTCGACGTATCGCCTAACCGTCGCGGCGTGGTCGGGGGAGACGATCAGGGCCAGTTGCTCGATACCCGCGGCCACAGCCTCGGCGGCGATGGTGTGCATCACCGGGCGGACCACGCCGGCCTCGTCGGCCAGCGGGAACATCCCCTTGGAGATCACCCGGGCCAGCGGGCCAAGCCGCGTCCCCAGCCCGGCCATCGGAATTACCGCCTTACGAACCATCACGCAGGCCGGAAATCCTACCTCCATGCGGCCCCGTCTGTCACGCGCGATCTGCCCCGGGACATGGGTGCCCCGGGCAGGCGGAGAGCCGATGCTGTCGATCGGGACGGGGCTTGTCCGGCTCGCCTCCCGACCAGCCAGCCCTGTGGACAAAGCGCCTCGTGAGGACGGCACGGCCAGGACGTCCCCCCGACCCCCTCAGCGCCCTGCCGCCGCCTGCACCACGTCGATGCACTTGCGCATCCCCGCCTCCACGTCGGAAGGCTCTTCGTATTCCATCGCCCAGTAGCCGGCGTACCCGTCGGCCAGCAGGGCCCGAACCAGCGGGGCCCAGTCGGTGATGCCGTCGCCGAGGGCGCAATACTCCAGCTTGCCCCCGGCCACGCGGACGTCTTTCCAGTGGGTGTAGCCGATCCGGCCCCGCAGCACCAGCCAGGCCGACAGGGGATCCTCCTTCGCCATGGCGAAGTTGCCCCCGTCGAAGTTGGCCTGCACGTTGGGATGGTCGGCCAGCTCCAGGATCCGCCGCACCTGCGCGCCGGTGGCCGTGGGCCCGCCGTGGTTTTCCAGGGCGATCAGCACGCTCTTGCCCCGCGCGTGCTCGCCCACCTCGGCCAGGCCGGCGGCGCAGCGGTCGTAGCAGTCCGGGGCGAGCCGCTCGAACGGCGTCCAGCCCGCGAACACGCGGACGACCTCGATGCCGTAGTCGGCGGCGATGTCCACGTAGCCGTTCACCTGCGCCACGCTGGCGGCCGCCTTTTCCGGCTCGGTGAAGTCGCTGCCGCCGCACAGGCAGACGATCTTGACGCCGCTGGCCTTCTCCGCCGCCGCCATCGCGTCCAGGGCCGTCCCAGAGGGATCCTCGCCCAGGTGCTTCGTGCCGGCGGCGTTGGTCAGGTTCATCTCCGCGTAGCGAAACCCCAAAGCGGCGCAGGCGTCCAGGTAGGCGGGGATCGCCACCTTCCGGAAGCCCCACGCCCCCGCGCACAGCTTCAGCTCGGCCATCTCAGGCTCCTTGCCTCTACCACTCCAGCGCCACGGTCAGCACCTCGTCAGGCCGGTTGTGGACGCGCTCGTAGGCCGCCGTCGCCTCGGCCACGGGCATCACGTCGCTCAGCAGCGGCTCGTACACGAGCTTGCCTTCGGCCATCAGGGCCATCACGGCCGCCGCGTCGGAGGGGTCCTCGCCGCAGGTGGCTGAGAGGGTCAGGTCCCGCCCGAACAGGGTCTCGGGGAAGTACAGGTTGACCTCCTGGAGGTACATCCCCTGGGCGTGGACGCGCCCGCCGACGCGGGTCAGCCGGATCACCTGCAGCAGCACGTCCGGCTCGCCGGTGACGTCGATGGCGACGTCCGGACCCTTGCCGCCGGTCAGCCGGGCGGCCGCGGCGGCCAGCGGCTCGGAGGCGGCGTGGACCGTCTCGGCAATTCCGCATTGGCGCGCGACCGCCAGGCGCGACTCCTCCAGGTCGGCGAGGATCACCCGCGCCCCCGCCAGTTGGCACAGTTGCGCGGCGAACTGGCCGATCACCCCCGCCCCCACCACCAGCACCGTCTCGCCGGCTTGCGGGCGGACCTTGCGGTCGATTCCCTTGTGCGCGACCGCGCCCAGCACCGCCAGCGACGCGCAGCGGGCGGACACCCCCTCGGCCACCTTCACCGCCCGGGCGGCGGCGTGGACGCGGTGGCTCTGCCGGCTGATCACCGTGTACTGGCAGTGGCCGGCCCAGGCGACGCAGTACCGCTCGTCGAAGCCGCCGAACAGGTTCGACCCGATCGCCCAGTCGCCGACCTTCAGGTGCGTCACCTTCGGACCGGCCTCGATCACCTCGCCGCACGGCATGTACCCCGGCAGCATCGGGTAGGTCTGGGCATTGGCCCCGCGCCCGTGCATCTGGCCGGTGTACAGGTCCAGCTCCGTGCCGCGCGAGATCACGCTGTAGCGCGTCCGGATGACCACGCCCTCCTCGCCCATCTCGGGGAAGGACACGTCCTCGTGCACCTCCGCCCGCCGCGGGGCGGTGAACACCACCGCCTTGCCTCGATACCGACCCATCGCATGCCCCTTACTCAGGTAGCCTCGGCGCCGCCGCCAGCCGGCCCGGCCGCCGATGCCGATCGTATACCCGCTGCCACCTCTCCGGTCAACGAACAGAATCCACCAGCCCCCCGCCCCAGGCGGCACAAAGGGACAAACAGGCAGGAAAATAGACGGTAGTCATTTATTATTCCTATGCGCAAGTCGCTGGAAGCAAGAGGCTTGTCGGCGACGTATCCCCCGTGGAGCGCCATCGCCCCTTGTCAGGATTCCCGCCCGCCCGTAGAATTGGGGCTGATCCGGCGAGCTCATGGCTGGGCTTGATCGGGTCGTCGCCTCGGCATGTAAAGGGAATCGAAAAGGAGAGCCTCCATGACCGGCCCCACTCGGCAAGCGCATCCGATGATCGAGTCCCTCGAGGCCCGCCTGCTGCTGTCCGTGGGCGTGGTCCACGGCGCGTGGAGGATCTTCGGCGCCGACAATCCCGGCGACCCGTCCGACCGGATCGTCGTCCGGCACAACGCCGAGGACGCCTCCGTGCTGGAGGCCGTGGTCAACGACGTGGTCGTGTCCACGGTCAACCGGGCGGACGTGCGGGTGGTCAAGGTCTTCGGCGGCGCCGGGGACGACGAGATCACGATCGAGCTGACCGACGCGGACATCCGCGTGATGGTCTTCGGCGGCGCGGGCGACGACACGATCACCGGCGGCCCGGGCGACGACCGCCTGTTCGGCGGGCCCGGCGACGACACGCTCACCGGCGGCGACGGCGACGACCTGCTGCGGGGCGGCCCCGGCAGGGACACCCTCACCGGCGACGGGGGCCGGGACCGTCTCCTCGGCGGCCGCGGCGCCGACTGGGTGCACGGGCTGGCCAGCGCCGACGAGCTGCGCCTCGGGCGGGTGGACCGGTTCTTCGTCGACTTCCGCTACCCCTTCCCCGACCCCCAGCCGGAGGACCTCATCCAGGCCCAGACCTCCGACGAGGTCAAGCAGTGGCTGATCGACGCCGCCGTCGAGCAGCACAAGGACCTGTTCGGCACGATCTCCCACTGGCCCACGGAGTTTTACGATCCCTATTACCGCGGCGTGCTGGGCGACGTGGTGTTCTTTTCCGCCGCGGCCAACGTAATCACAACCAACGCCACGCTGGCGCTGGCCGGCGACACGAGCTCCATCGGGAGCCTCGACTTTTCCGGCACCAACGTCCAGGAAGCCGGGGTCGACGAGGCCGACCTCGTCGAGACCGACGGCCAATACCTGTACGTCCTGGACGGCAACGAGCTGGTCATCCTCGACGCCTGGCCCGCCGATGAGCTGACCGAGCTGTCGCGAACGCCTATCGCCGACAATGTCGTGGCCATGTACCTTCAGGGCGACCGCGTCACAGTCATCTCCCGGAATGACACCTATAGGTGGTTGGACCCGTCGCCCCTCATCCTGCCAGGCATCGGAACGACAGTGGCCTTCCAGTCCGGGTGGACCTACGGCTACAGCGATCCCGAGGTCGTCGTGACCGTCCTGGACGTCTCCGACCGGGCCGATCCGCAGGCCGTCGAGCAGACCCGCCTGGA
>DASRZG010000342.1:0-6519 GCA_035686585.1 Phycisphaerae bacterium | reverse complement strand
GGTTAGACATCGGTACCAAAACCCTCATGCCTTCCGCGGGCCGGTGACGATGACAGCACTGGCGGGACTGGCGGGGAGGCCATCGTTCCAGGCAACAGGTCGGGCGCGGAAGGAGTCTGTAATGAAAAGCGACCCGAAGCTGCTGGAGACCCTCAACTCGCTGCTGGCGGACGAGTTGACCGCCATCAATCAGTACATGGTCCACTCCGAGATGGCGGAAAACTGGGGGTACGAGGCCCTTCACAAGCAGATCGAGCAGCGTGCCATGGCCGAGATGAAGCACGCCGAGAAGCTCATCGAGCGGATCCTGTTCCTGGAGGGCAAGCCCGTCGTCAGCAATCTGCGGGAGATCCGCATCGGCGGGGACGTGCCCAAGCAGTTCGCCAATGACCTGTCGCTGGAGATGGGCGCGGTCAAGGCCTACAACGCCGCGATCAAGCTGGCCTGCGAGCTCGGCGACCACGCCACCCGCGACATCCTCGCCGGCATCCTCGAAGACGAGGACGGCCACGTCGACAAGATCGAGGAGCAGCTCGACCAGATCAAGCAGCTCGGCCTGGAGCTGTACCTCAGCACCCAGACGGGCGAATGAGCGGATGGGCCGCAGAGACGCAGAGAGCACAGAGGTACGCAAGACCGAAGCAAATATCGAATGTCGAATATCGAATCATGAATATCGAAGTGGAAGAAGCATTTCGGAGTTCGACATTCGGTGTTCGGCATTCTCGTTGAAACGCTCCGACGATCCCGTCGTTGACTGTGCTGTCCCTTTGTTCCGCCACTCCTCCGTATCTGCGCGCCGCGAAGATTCCTGCGCGCCGCTTGGCGGGATGAGCCGGACGGCTTGCCGTTTGGCGTCGTTGGTTTGCGTAGAATGTCCAGCCCCTCGACGTCCCGCCAGACTTCACCCGCTGACCTGCCGCTCCGCCGCCGCCAGCCAGTCCTGGTTGATCTTCACGCCCCAGCCCGGGCCGGTGGGGACGGCCACGAAGCCGTCGCGAACCTCCGGGACGGGCTGGTACATCCGCCCTGCCCAGTCGTTGGGCTCGATGGAGAACTCCATGTGGTCCCCGGCGTTGGGGATCGCCGCCAGCAGGTGCAGCGTGAAGATGCTCACCAGCGACAGGTTGGCCGAGTGGGGCACGCACGGCAGGCCCGCCTCGGCCGCCATGGCGGCGACCTTCAACGCCCGCGTCAGCCCGCCGACGTAGCAGACGTCCGGCTGGACGATGTCCACCGCCCGCATCGCGATCATCCGCCGCCACTGGGCCAGGTCGTTGTCCTGCTCCCCGCCGGCGACGGGCACGGACAGCGTGGCCGCCACCTCCGCCGTCCACTCCAGCTCCCAGTACGGGCAGGGCTCCTCCAGGTGGCAGACGCCGTTGTCCTCCAGCATCCGCCCCACCTGGATCGCCTTGCGCGGCGTGTAGCAACTGTTGGCGTCCACCAGCAGCTTCACGTCGTCGCCGATCGCCTTCCGCACCGTCGGCACCAGCTCCTCCGTCCGTCCGGGCCGCTCGTCCTGGTCATGCCCGCAGACCTTGCCGATCCGGATCTTGAACGCCCCGAAGCCCCGCTCCCCCCGCAGCCTCACCAGCCGCTCGGCCTCCTCCGCGGGCGTGATGTTCCGCCGCATGCTTGATCCGTACGCCCGCACCCGGGTCGCCTCGGCCCCCAGCAGCTCGGCCACGGACGCCCCGGCCCGCTTGCCCTTCAGGTCCCACAGGGCGGTGTCCACCCCCGTCAGGGCCCGGCAGACGTACGACCACGGGAACTTGTAGTTGGCCTCGATGCACCGGGTGGACAGCCCCTCCAGGTCCTCCGCGTCCGCCCCCAGCGCCACTGGGGCGATCTGCCGGTGCAGCACCGTGGCCGTGATGTCGGCGTGGAACGGCGACACCTGCCCCCACCCCTCCGCCCCGTCGTTCGTCCGGACCCGCACCAGGCTCACCGGCTCGCGGGTAAAGGTCTCGATCGATTCGATCTTCATGGCCGTCTCCTTCCAAGTCGCGGGTGCCACGGGCTGCTCGCCAGCCCGTGCTCCCCGGGACCGCAGGCTGCACCCGCAGGCTATTGTCGATTGCCGCGTCCCGATTTCCAGTCTCCAGTCAGGAGTTTCGATGGACCTCCCGGACGGACGACCAATCGCCCCCCAGCGGAAGTCGCAGCGCAGCGAAGATGCCGTCGGTACGGGGGGTTAGATACCCCAAAATCGGGCGCGCCTCCCTGCGGACACCCCGAAGACCGCCCAGGATCGACAGGCGTCTACGGACTGTTTACAAAACTCGGCAATGTAAACACCCGCGCACGTCCTGAAAGCCTGTGTGTGACATGGTCTTAGGTGTGATTACGCCCTGTTTCCATTCGGGCGTGTAAACACCTCCAACCACCCCCCACCCCCAAGTCCCGGCGCTGCGCCGCCGGGGAGGACTCCGACCCACCCTCGATCTGCCCATCACCACCCGCGCATGATCGACAGGCGTCTACGGACTGTTTACAAAACTCCGGAATGTAAACACCCCGTAGTATCATATAACTGCTTGTCACTACAGTATTTATACGATATCACCGGCTGTTTCCATTCGGCCGTGTAAACACCTGCAAACAGCCCGACGCGGAACCGAGAATTCGGAAAGTTGTGATAATTCTCGTTGCGGGGAAGCGGAGGCTTCGCTTCCGGTGGGCTCGCGGGGTGAAACACGCCGCCCCAGCGCGCTGGCGGGAAACGGGGGGGGGCCCTGGCCCCGCCGCTCCCTTGACGGGGCCTGCCGCCTTGGACCTTGGACCTGCTGCCTCAGACCGGATCACATCCCCCTTGCCGCCCGCTGTCCGGCGCGGTACAAACAGTGCATCGGCCGGTCGCAGCCGCCATTATCCATCCATCCCGCTTGCGACGGGCGAAACGGGAAGGGGGGGCAACGGAAAGGGTGGAGTATGTCCAATCCCAGCAGATGGATCGTGTGTCTTGCTGCGCTGGCGGCCTGCGCGGGGCCGGCGGCGGGGCAGGAGCGGGCCGTGGCCATCCGGTCGCAGGTGGTCCGGGCCGAGGTGCACGGGCTGGTGGCCTCGACCACCATCGAGCAGACGTACGTCAACTACACCGACGAGCAACAGGAGGTGGCCTTCCAGTGGCGGACCGACCCGGGCGCGGCCGCCGGCGAGCTGGCGCTGTGGGTCAACGGCCTGCGGAGCCCGGGGGCGCTGCTGCCCCGCAGCTCCGCCCGGCGGATCTACCAGGAGATCGTCGACCGCCGGCGCGACCCGGCCATCCTGGAGTACGCCGGCGACGGCCTGTGGCAGTTGCGGGTGTTCCCCATCCCGCCGGAGGGGACCCAGAAGGTCCAACTGGTCGTCCAGCAGGTGCTTCGGGTCGCCGACGGCAAGGTGGTCTACCGGGCGCCCCGGCTGGTCGGCGGGACCGTCACCGAGGCGCAGGACTTCGAGTTCTCCGCCACCGTCACCGCGCCCGGTGGGGTGGCCGATATCAAGCCGCTCGATCAGGCCATGGGGGCCCAGCGCACCGAGGCGGGGGGAGTCCTGCTGGGCTTCCGCCAGGAGCGATTTCGCCTGACCGATCCCGTGGGATTTGCCTTCTCGGCAAAGGCCGGGACCTCCAGCGCCGCTTCGGCAAGCGATGGGGATGGGGCTGTATTCGCGGCGGTCACCCCGCCGCTGGAGTCGCTGGCGGGCAAGACGCCCCCGGCCCGGACCGTGGTGGTGGCGGTAGACCGTTCCGCGTCCATGAAGGGCGATCGTCTCCGGATGGCCGTGGCGGCCGCCGGGAAGGTGCTGGCCCGGCTGAGGCCCGCCGATTCGCTGGCGGTCCTGCTGGCCGGGGCGGACGTGGCGCTGTGGAAGGACAAGCTGGTTCCCGCGACGGCCGAGAACGTCGCCGCGGCCGCCGAGTTCCTCAAGGAAACCCAGCCCGCCGGCGGCACGGACCTGGCCGCGGTGCTGCGGGCGGCCGAGACGTTTAACACCGATCCGGCCCGGGGCTTCTTCATCGTGCTGATCAGCGACGGGCAGGACGTGGTCGGGGCCGCCGCGGCCGACAGGCCCGCCGACAAGGCGCCCGGCAAGACCGTCGCCCTGCCCGCCAACGCCCGCCTGCTGGCCGTGGAGGTGGGCGGGGGGTACGCCATGGGGCCGCTGTCCGACATCCCCGACGTCGTTCTGTTCGGCCTCGAGCGGGGCAGCGACCTGACGGCCCTGGAGGAAACGCTGACGGAGACGATGGACGTGGTGCCCGTGACGGACCTGAAGGTCCAGATCGAACCGGCCGCGGGCGTGACGGAGGTCGCCGCCTCCCATCCGGCGTTGGGGCGGGAGATCGTCCTGGCGGGGATGCTGGCCAAGGCCGCCCCCGCCCGGGTCACCGTCCGGCGGACCGGGAAGCTGTACGGGCAAGTCCTTTCCGACACGGTGGAGGTGGACATCCCCGCCCCCGAGGGCCCGGAATGGCTCGCCCCGGCCCTGCGGCAGGTGTGGGCCCACCTGCGGGCCGAGGGGCTGGTCCGGGGGCTCGCCCGCGAGGACGTCAAGCCCGCCGATCTTCGGAAGGTGCTCGACTTGGCCCGGCGGCACCGGGTGGTCATGTCGGTGACGGCGCTGCTGGTCCTGGAGAGCGACGAGGAGTACATGGACCGCGGCATCGACCGGCTCGCCAGCGGAATCGACCCGAAGCGGAGCCTGCGGGAGGCCCAGTCCCGGCTGGCCGACGTCGCCTTCCCGCTCGAGAGGGTCCCTGCCTCCTCCATGGCCATCCTGGACCGCGCCAATGAGCTCCGCCGCCTCGGGGATTATGGGCAGGCCGTGACGCTGCTGGACAAGTTCCTGGCGGACCACTTCAACCACCCGGCCGTCCGGCGCGAGCGGGACCTGCTGGTGGAGGTCCTGACCCTGCGGGAGGAGGCCCAATGGCAGCGCGAGTCCCGGCAGCAGTGGGAGCGGAGCGGGATGGACTGGCGGACCGTGCTGCAGCCGTGGCTCGCAGCCGACCTGGTCCGGGCCGAGCCGGACCAGGTCGCGCGCGTCAAACTGGTGCCGCGCCAGTCGCCGCTCAATCAGGCCGCCATGGCCAAGCTCGGCAAGCCGTTGCCCAAGATCACCCTCTCCGAGATCCCGTTCGGCGATGTCATCCAGTTCTTCCGGGACGTGACGGGTCTTTCGATTCACGTCAAGCGCAGGGCCCTGCAGGCGTACGGGGTGGATGAGAAGACGCCCGTAAGCGTCGAACTGGCCGGCGTCCCGGCCGGGAAGGCCCTTCGGGTCATCCTGGAAGATGCCGGCGGCGTGAATCCGCTGGGTTTCATCGTCGACGAAGGCGTGGTGACGATCTCGACGCGGGATGACCTTTCCACGCTTACAACCGTTCGCGTGTACGACATCCGGGACCTGGCCAGCGCAACGGACGCCGAGGGCCGATACCAGCGCGCCCGCCAGGGCGGGTCCGGGCTGTACGAGGACGAGGAGGTGACCAGCGATGGATGGCGCGACACGGTGCCAACGCGGACCCGGCCGGGGGGCTGGGGGGGCCTCGGACCGGCTGTGGGGGACAACCTCGCGGGGCCCGGGGACGCCAGGATCAACGACATGCGGAATGAGCTGTTGCAGGTCCGGAGATTCCGGGCCCCCCGGATCGGACTGTCGTCGAACGGGAATTTCTCCAACAGCAGCTCCGGCGGCCTGTTCGGCGGCGACGATGATAGCGGCCACGGCCGCCCCGGCGGGTATCTGGAGGAATGGGTGGATTCAGTGTTGGACATGATCCGCATCACGATCGCCCCCGACTCGTGGATGGGCGGAGCTGCAGCCGGCACGAGCGGGTCGGTCCGCTACCTGGGGGGGACGCTGGTCGTCCGGCAGACCCCCGCCAACCACCTGGCCTTGGCCGACCTGCTGGAACAGCTCCGCGAATGCGTCGACCCGGCGCTGGCCCAGGCCGTGCCGGGTCCGGCAGGTCCGGAGGCGATGTTCACGCAGGATGGGCGGATCACCGCCTGGGTGGCCGATCTGCTGGCCAAGGCAGGGGGGGAAGGGCTGTCCAGGTTCTCCTCGGTCCAGGTCCGAAAGGCCGGCGGGCGGACGTTCGCCCGGATCGGCGGGGTCTGGCTGGACACATCCCTGACGGGCGCCGACCGGATCCGCGTCGTCCGCCGCGAAAGCCCCGCCGCCGAGGTCCTCCTGCGGGACCGGGCGAAGCTGGCGGAGTGCTTCCAGCTCGGCCCGTTCGTGGCCGTCCGCGCGGCCGAAGGGGTGGCGGTCACGCTGGCGCCCTACGGCATGGCAAAGGCGGAAGACAAGGAGCTGGCGGCGGTCATCGACGCGATGCGGCGCTGAACAGGCTGGGGAGTTGGGTGCCCCCAACGGGGTCTTCGACATGGTTACGCGTCGTCCGCGTAACCATGCCGACGCCTGGGCATCGCCCACGGCGGGAGGGTCAGGCGAACTCCCCGACGGTCGGCATGGTCAGGCAGACAACGCCTGACCATGTCGCAGACCCCTTCGGGGGCACCCGTT
>DASRZG010000341.1:0-6352 GCA_035686585.1 Phycisphaerae bacterium | reverse complement strand
CGGCGGCGGACAGGCCGTCCCAGACGGGCGGGGAGGCGAGCTTGACTTCGCCGAGCGTCTTTCCGTCCGCGGGGTCGACCGCCAGCAGGAGGGCCCCCCGCTTGCCTTCCATGGCCTCGGCCTGGGCGGCGAAGTCGGCCTGGATCCGGGGGTCGCGGAGCTTGCTCTGGGCGTCCTCCTCGTCCAGCACGTCGGGAGGCCCGGCCACGAACAGCGTCTTGCCCGCCAGCACCATGCCCCGCGCCAGCAGGGGGACCTGCCCCTCCCAGATCGGCTTGACGTGGGAGAACCCCGGCCCGGCGATGCCGCCGGCCTTGGCGCCGGTGAAGCGCATCGCCTTGCCGAACCGCCCGGCGATCGAGGCCGCCCCGTCCACCTGCCCGTGGTTGCCCTTGCCGGAGGCGTCGGTGGCCTTGCCGTCGTCGAACGAGCAGGCCAGCACCAGCGTCGCGCCGGCGGCGGCATTGCCTTCCGGGCCCTTGGCGTGGGCGGCGATCTCCTCGGCCGTCACCGTGCCGTAGTGCACCCGCACCTCGTCCACCAGACCGGTGTACGGATACGGGGCCGTGTACTCGCCCACCGTGCTGCCGTCGTCGGAGCCGATCTGCATGTCCTGGACCGGCTCGGTGCGGATCAGCCCGTCGGAGGCGGCCGTGCCGGCCAGCTTGCCGTCCACGTACACCTGCAATTGACCCTCCTTCGTCAGCACCCCGGCCACGTGCGCCCACCGCCGGGCGACCTTCACGTCGGCCGTGACAGAGCGGGCCTCGCCCCCGGCCCGGACGATGAACCGGGGCTGGCCGTTGTACAGGACCAGGGCGTATCCCTTCCCGTTGCCGCCGCGGGCGAGGATGGCGCCGTTGGGCTTCTCCGGGCGGATCCACGCCATCACCGCCAGCGCCTTGCCGGTGGGATTGAGGCTGGCGGTGTTGGCGAAGACAATCCGCGAGCCCCCGCGGTTGCCCCCGTCGCCGGCGGGGGCGGCCACCTTCGGCGCCGCCTTGTCGGCGGCGTAGAGGCGATACTCCAGCGGGGTGGTCCACCGGTAGTACTGGCTCTTGCGGCCGAAGGCGTACACGTGGGAGGCGTCGAAGACCACGATCCGCCCGGCCGGGGCGTACCGGCCCGCCTGGAAGTAGCCGCTCGCCCCGCCGGCGAAGCTCCGCCCGTACACCCAGTACGACCGGTGGAGCCACGACCCGTCCAGGAAGCCCATCGGGGCGAACAGGTGTACGCCCTCGCCGTGCTGGGCGGCCCCCTGCTGGACGGCGTTGCCCGAGTGCGGGCCGATCTCGGGGCGGTTGCCGTCGCCGTCGAACACCTGTGACCGCATGTACACGTACTTCTCATCGGCGCTGAGCACGTCCGGCAGCGCCACCGGCATGTTCAGGCCCTGGTGGCGGTCCTGGAGCTTCCCGCCGGTCAGCGGGTCGCGGTCGTCCAGGACGGTCTCGGCCAGCTTCCGCCCGGTGGCCGGGTCCAGCCGGATCAGCCTCATCCCGCCGTCCAGGAACATCGACCGGCCCGCGACGCACCACACCTCGCCCCCGCGGACCAACACCGACCCGTGCACCGGCCAGACGCTCTCGAGCTGCTCGTAGGCCACCGTGCTCCGCCGCTGGGGGGCGGCCTGAAACCGCCATGCCAAGGTGCCGTCGGAGGCCCGCAGGCAGTACACGTGCCCGTCGGCCGAGCCGAACAGGACACTACCACCATGGAGCGTCGGGGGGGAGTCCACCCGCCCGTCGGCGGTGAAGCTCCACCGCTTCTCGCCCGTCCCGGCGTCCAGCGCGTGGACGGTGTGGGCGTCGATCTCTGCCACGTAAACCTTGTCGCCGGAGATGGTAACGGCGGAGAGCCTGCCGCCGATGGCCGCCTCCCAGGCGATCCTTGCCTTCGCGGGCACCTCCGAAGGCGTCGAGCCGCTGCGGGCGGCGTCGCCGCGATACGTTAGCCATGCGCCCTCCCCGGCCGGATCGGCCTTGCCGATCGTGCCGTATGCCGGCCCGCGGAGCAGGCGGTCCTCGTCGGGGGCGGTGGTGGGGTAGGGCGCCTTGTCGGCGGGCGCCAGGGCATTCAGACCGAACAGCTTCGCCTCGGGATAGCAGGCGCAACTGTGCGGCGGGCAGTACAGCAGCCCGTTGGCCGGCATCACCCCGTACAGGCATCCGCCGCGGGTCCACTGGTGGACCTGCCAGGTCCTGGCGACCGGATCGATGAACTCGACGCCCGTCCGCGAGGTCAGGATGAACTTCTCCGTCGCCTTGCCGCGGTAGCAGCGATGGTGGAACCAGTAGGCCTTCACGTCCGGCAGGAACTCGCTGCGAACCTGCCCGGTCTTCAGGTCCAGCCCGGTGAACTTGCCGTCGTAGCCGCCGGTCGTGGTCGCCCCGGACCACACCACCCCGTCAATGACGAACAGGTCCTCCGGCGACTGGTAACCCGAAGGCCCATGCGGGCCCGTCCACATCGTCCGGCCCGTCTCGGCCGACAGGGCCGTCACCGTGTCCTTGCCGCCGCGGTGCGGGACCATGTTCTCCCCGCCGGCGAACAGGACCACCCCGTCAATCACCTCCAGCGTCGGGGCGAACCACGTCCCGAACGACTTGTACACCGGCACCGGCTTGGACTGCCACGCCGGCTCGCCGGTCGCCCGGTCCAGCGCCACCACCTTCACCCCGTCGTGGAAGTACACATGCTTGGCGTCGGCGGCCAGCGTCAGGTGGGCGGCGGGGGTCTCCTTCCGCCACAGCGGCTCGGCCCCCTCGGCCCGGATCGCCATGACGCATCGTTTCGGGGCGTCCCACCCGCGGGTGCCGGCGGTGCGGCGGGTGTCGTTGAGCGTGTCGAAGTCGCCCCACGCAGCCGGTTCCTTGTCGTCGGGCGCCACCAGCAGAAACAGCACGCCATCGGAGGCGATGATCTCCCGCGTCGAGGCGGTGCCCTCGTAGGTGCGGACGGTCTCGCCCGTGGCCGCGTCCAGCGCCGTCAGCGGCGCATCCAGCGACAGGGTGGCGTAGACGCGGTCCCCCACCGCCACCAGCCGCCGCGGCAACTGGGCCGGGCCGGACTTCAGCGGCCACAGGTGCGTGTGCCAGGTCCCCATCTGCCGCCGCCACAGGACGGTGCCGTTGAAGGCGTCGCGGGCGATCAGGGCCCAGTTGGCCGGCAGCTCGATCGACGCGCGGGAGCCTTCGTCGATGATATAGAACACCCGCCCAGCCGCCGTGACCATCGCCGACATGCTGGCCATGTTGTCGTGGTGTCGCGACCAGCGCGGGCTGCCCATCCACTGCACCCGCCGCGGTGGGCCGACCACCGAGTCCCGCGCCACGCCCGTATTGCCGGGATCGTGCATGTAGTGGGTCCACTCGTCGATCGCCTCCGGGCGGGCCTTGACGGTCCTGGCCCACTTGCCCCCGTCGCGGACGTACGCCACCCCGCCCGGGGCTAACACACGCAGGACCTCCCCCTCCGCCGCCTTGACGGGCTCTTCGGACACCAGCAGGTTCACCAGGTTGTCCACGTAGGGCAGGCGCCCGCCGGACCACTGGGCGATCGAGACCGCCCCGTACAGCCCCTTCGACCGCACGTGCTCGCGGGCCGCGGCCACGTTCTTCGGGTCGGCGTCGAGCCCCTGGACCAGATACGGCCCAGCCGCCCCCACCGCGGCCGTCAGCGTCCCATCGCCGCAGCCGACGTGGACGACCAGCCCCCCCTTGACGCCCGTGGCCGCGAAGATCCCCCCAGCCTCCTCTGCCGGGGCGGCCCGACCCACGGCAGTCGCCAGCAGCAGCGCCGCCCAGCCCGTCCACACCGTCCACCCGCCCGATCGCGCCCGATTCGACATGGCTCCGTTCCTTTCCTCAACCCCCCGCTTCCGCGGACATTTTCGCGCGCACCAAAACCCCCACGCGAGCATAAACGCCTCGCTCCCGGGGTGATTGCTTGCACCCCAGTGCATCGTCCCTGTTTAGCCGCGACCCGGAGGGGAGCGCTTCGGCCGCCGCACACGGTCCCTTCGCATGCGCCTGCCCCACCGCATCCCCTCCCCGTTAGCGGGCCGGGGAGGAGAAGGGAAAACCCTACGACCCCCTCATCCCAGGGCTTACGCCGCTGAGCCACAATTCTCCCGCCCGACGGGCGGGGATCCCGGGTCCGGGGTGCCACTGCTGCGTTGTCCGCAGCAGTGCCACAGGACTGCCCGGGCGGACGAATCCCCTGCCGACCCTGGACCTCCCGGGCAGACCTGGGTGCCACGGGCTGCTTGTCTTCGAGCCCGTTGGGGTCGCCGGTCCGCCGCAGCAACGCGAAGGCGGGCCGGCGATTCGCCGCAGCGTCCTGTGGCACCCAACCCGGCCACGGCCCGAAGGTCCGGAACGGGCCCTTCGACGGGCTACGCCTGCCGGGAGCTGCGAAAGAAAGGGTACGCCGTTGGGCACGGGCCGATTGTTCCGCCACGACGTGGGCACTTTTTGTGTCCTTGACTGCCCCGTGCGGGCCGATAGACTATCTGGCCCGCACCGCCCACCGGCGGGGCGGGGTCCCGGGCGTAGTTGAGCCTGGCAGGGGCGCCGGGTTCGGGATGCAGAGGTCGCCGGTTCGATTCCGGCCTCCCGGGTTCGGTTCCCTGCGGAAAGGGACGGCCGCACACATGCCCACAATCTCCCGGGAAGGCCCGTATCGGTTGTTCTTCTATGCGGCGGACAAGGGCGAGCCGCCTCACGTTCATATTGAGCGTGATGACAAGGTTGCCAAGTTCTGGCTGGATCCGGTACGATTAAGCAGTAGCGGCGGCTTCAAGCCGGAGGAGCTTGCGAAGATCGGCAGGATCGTCGAGGGCTGCCGAAGCGTCCTGTTGGAGGCATGGAATGAGTATTTCCACGGTTGAAATGGAAGTCCCTTTCGCCCGGGACGTTCGAGTCACCAGCGACACGCTGACGGTGGACCTGAGCGACGGCAGGACCATCTCCGTTCCCTTGGCATGGTATCCCCGCCTCTCGCACGCCACCGAGCAGGAGCGCAATCGGTGGCGGTTCATCGGAAAGGGGGAAGGCATCCATTGGGAAGACCTGGACGAGGACGTCAGCGTCGCCAGCCTTCTGGTGGGCAAGCCATCCGGCGAAAGCCAGGCATCCTTCGCCAAATGGCTCCGTCAGCGAAGCCGGTAGGGCGAGCAACCGCGTCACCCGCGGGATACGCCTGTTCCCGAATTCCCGCCCGAAAGGGCGAAGTCCTGAGCCCCGTCGAAGGCCCGACCCGGCACCCTCAAGCTGTTCGCCCCAATGGGACCAAACAGAGGCTTGGGGGTGCCACCCGACGTGGGCAGGGCGGGCAGACCTGGGTGGCACGCCCAAGCCTCGCGATCCGCGTCTCCTTTCGCGGATCGCGAGGCTTGAGCGTGCGATGGGTGGCTGGAGCTTCCTTGCCCCGGACCTCCCTCCCGAATGCCCAGCCCGGATGGCGGCACCAACGGCGGTATTCCCCCGTCTGCTCCTATGTAGCGGGTAAACGAGTGTCGCTGAACAGGTGCAGTGCGTCAGCACTGGGACAGCAGACGGCCTTCCTCATTTCCCCCTTCCCCTCCCCAGCCCCCCGGCCCGGGGAGGAGAGGGGAAAACCCTACGACCCCCTCATCCCAGGGCTTACGCCGCTGGGCCACAATCCTCCCGCCCGACGGGCGGGGATCCCGGGTCCGGGGTGCCACTGCTGCGTTGTCCGCAGCAGTGCCACAGGACTGCCCGGGCGGACAAATCCCCGGGCGACCGTCAACCCGTCCGGCGGACGCGCTGTC
Source organism: Phycisphaerae bacterium (assembly GCA_035686585.1). Lineage (GTDB taxonomy): Bacteria > Planctomycetota > Phycisphaerae > SM23-33 > SM23-33 > DASRZG01. The sequence continues at coordinate 558 of DASRZG010000341.1, read as the reverse complement.
CCGCTCCGCGTTCCCGCTTGCGTGGTTTGAGGGTGGCGTTTAAGGCTTGCGGGCCCGCTTGCCTAGCGTTACTCTCTGGTGTGAAGGGGCCGCCTTTTCGCCCTGACGCTTAAGGAACTCGATGCTTCGGGGAAACCGAAGTCAACAAGAAGGGGCTCGGCATGGCTACCGACCGGATGGTCTTCCTGAGCACGGCGGAATTTGAAGACGGGCAGGTTCTTCGCGGAGGCGCGCTTGTAACGGACATCTCGACGGAGCCTTTCGAGTTCCGCTGCACCAGTCCAGTTCGACCAACCACCTTGCAGCGAATACTTTGGGGCGCCCGCCTTTCCGCCCACATCCGGGCCAACCTGATAGGAACTCCCCTCCTACGGTCGCTTCAGCAGAAGTACGGGCTCGTTGTCGTCACGGAGCATGAGTTTCTTGAGCTCCGGGAGGCCTTCGATGTTCCCCTTGTCATCGTTTCTGCCCACGAGGGTATTGACTTCGAAGACGCTGATGACTCCGACGGGGACGACATGTCCTACCACAAACGACATGAAGAGCCAAGCCCAGATG
>DASRZG010000340.1:0-6029 GCA_035686585.1 Phycisphaerae bacterium | reverse complement strand
ATCGGCTTTGTCATGGCCGACGAGAAGTGAGCCAAGGGTGCCACAGGCTGCTTGCAGCCTGTGTTCGTCGGTCCGGCACGGGCTGCAAGCAGCCCGTGGCACCCAGGGAAAAGCAGGAGAAAGTCCATGTCCCATTCCCTCCACCGTACGTCCCGGCTCGGCTCGTTCCGCAGGTCCCGGATCGTGCCCCTGCTGCTGGCGGGCGCCCTGCTGGGGTGCGGGGCGCCGCGGGCGGCGGAGATCGTCTGCCCCGTCACGGCCGACAATTCCATCGCCAGCTTCCCGTCGGAGCAGACCCTCAACGACGGCAACAAGCCCCAGATCAAGATCAAGGGAAGGGAGAACCAGGTCATTCTGAAGTTCGACCTGTCGGGGATCCCGGCCGGGCAGCGCGTCACGAAGGCGGTGCTGAGCCTCCGGCTAAGCGGGCCGGAGTACCGGCTTAACCAGGTCGGCTACTCCACCGTGCCGATCGACTGGGTCGAGGGCGACGGCGCCGCCGACAACGCCGCCAACTCCTGCCACAAGTGGCCCGGCGGGTCGGGCCGAACCTGGGGCCAGGCGGGCTCGGAGGTCCTGGACGTGATCCACGGCAACGGCGGGAACGTGGACGGGTGGGTGATGGCCAGGCCGGTGGCGGGGCGGTTCGATCTGGACATTCCGCCCCGGGCGATCGAGGCCATGCGCGCCGACCAGCCCGGGGGGCTGATCCTGATGGACGAGACCGGCTGGTGGTCGGGCAAGCTGGCGAACATCTTCGTCCTCTCGCGCGAGTCCAAGGACCCGCCGAAGCTCACGGTCACCTGCGGCGGCGGGGACTCCGCCGCCCCCTCGGCCCCCGCCATCCGCGTCCTCGACGCCGACCTGGACGACGGGCAGATGCTCGCCGAGATCACCTGCGGCGGCGGCGACGGCGGGAAGGGGACGGCGCTGGGCTACGACCTCCGCCTGCTGGCGGGGGAGAAGCTCTCGGCCGGCAACTGGGCCGCCGGGGCGGCCGTGCCGCGATACCGCATCCCTCGCCCCAAGGCTGCCGGCCAGACGCTCCGCCTCTGGCTGACCGGCCTGGAGGCGGGCAAGGCCTACTCGGTGGGCGTGGTCGCCTACGACGAAGGCGGCAACCGCTCGCCCGTGGCGGCGACCGCCCCGACGAAGGCGACCGGCCCGACGGCGCCGCCGCGGCTGTCCGTCGAGCCGTTGCCCATCCGCAAGGGCGGGCCGGCGAATCTGCTGCCGGGTCTGGCGGCGTGGGCCGTCGATGAACTGACCAAGGTCGATCCGACCAGCGGCAAGGTCCTGGACGGCCCCGGCTACACCGACGCCGGCGGCAGGGAGGGCAACACGGTCTGGGACGGCGCGGACAAGCGGGTCGTCCTGCACGCCGCCCGGGGCGAGATCGCCACGTTCCGGCTGGTGCTGGAGCGGACGGGCGACGAGACGGTCAAGGGCCTCCAGGCGGTCCCGGGCGACCTCCACGGCCCCGGCAGCGGCGCCATCCCCGCCCGGCGGATATGCCTGTGGCGCGAATGGTATCTCAAGGCGGGCAACGGCTGGTACGGGAACGCCATCCCGCCGCTGGACGGCAAGGACGGCGGGCGGCTGGACATCCCCGCCGCCGACAACGCCGTGCCGCACCAGAAGCTCCAGACGCTGCTGGTGGAGGTGGCCGTGCCGAAGGACGCCCGCCCCGGTGCGTACGAGGGCGCCCTGAAGATCACGGCCGGCGAGGCGGCGGGGTCGGTGCCGATCCGGCTGACGGTCCACGACGCCGTCATTCCCGACGAGCTGAGCTTTATCATCGAGCTGAACAGCTACGGGCAGGGGGACAAGAAGGCCTTCCACGCCATCCACCGGCTGGCGCATCGGTTCCGCCTGGGCTACAACGTGCTGGCGTACGGGCACACCCGCCGGGGGTCGCTGGTGTGCCTGCCGGAGATCGAGGGCAAGGGCGCGTCGGCGAAGGTGGCCGACTGGTCGGCCTGGGACGAATGGATGGGCCCGCTTCTGGACGGGTCGCTGTTCGCCGACCTGCCGCGCGGGGCCACGCCCATCCCGCACTTCTACCTGCCCTTCCACGAGAGCTACCCCACCGAAATCTACGACGAGTACGCCGGCGGGAAGTTCCACCTGGACCGGCACCTCGCCCCGGGCGAGAAGTGGGACCAGGACGCCTGGCGGTTCTTCGTCTCCGCCAACGACGTGTACGTCGCCGACGGCTTCAGCGAGTCGTGGAAGGCGGCCGCCGACAAGGTCGCCCGCCAGTGGCGCCAGCACTTCGAGGCCAAGGGCTGGACCCGGACGCAACTGCAGATCTTCGCCAACAACAAGCTGTACTTCCGCAACAAGGCGGGCTCGCGGGCGTCGGCGCTGTGGACGCTGGACGAGCCGTCCTACGGCCGGGACTTCCGGGCACTGGGCTTCCTGTACCGTACGTTCAAGAAGCCCTTTGAGGGCACGACGCTGAACGTGGTCACCCGCGGCGACATCTCGCGTCCCGAGTGGCAAGGCGACCGGCTGGACGGGGCCTGCGACGTGTCGGTGGTCTCCTCGGCCATCTACCGCTCCCAGCCGATGATCCAGCGGCGCCGGATCGAGCACGGGGACGGGTACTGGTTCTACGGCGGCTCGCCGTCCCTGACGACCGACCTGACGCAACTGGCGGCGCTGTACGTCAAGAACTGGACGCTGGGCTGCGACGGCGGGCTGGCGTACTGGACGAGCTTCCAGGGCAACAAGTGGGATCAGGCCGACCCGCTGGCGCTGGTGCTCAGCGGCGACCACGGCTACGACGCGGCGGCCGTGGCGACCGACCGGATCGCCGCCCAGCGGCGCGCCCAGCAGGACATCGAGCTGCTGAACCTGCTGGCCGGAAAGAAGGGCTGGTCGCGCCGCCGCGTCGCCCGGGCGATAGCGGCCGCGGTAAACCTGGAGTCCCAGACCGTCGCCCGAGGCGCCGACGACCCCGGCAGCACGAGCTTCGCCGGCGTGCGCGCGAAGGACCTGGCGGCGATCCGCCTGGCGGTGCTGAAGGCGCTGGAGGAGTAGGGGTGCTTGGTTCGGATCGTTGACCCCCGGTCACAAGGACCGGGGGCGAAATACGACATCCACCTTCCCGAGTCGCGTCTTTATTTCGCCCCGGGCCCTCGTGGCCCGGGGCTGACCACATCCACATTCAACGCCGGAAAAGCCCCAACCAAAACGCCCCCGGTCACAAAGACCGGGGGCGAAATACGACATCCACCTTCCCGAGTCGCGTCTTTATTTCGCCCCGGGCCCTCGTGGCCCGGGGCTAACCTCATCAACACTCCACGCCTGGTTGGTAGGCGAAGGTCAACCCCCGGTCACAAGGACCGGGGGCGAAATAAGGGACCCCCTTGCGTCGTTATTCGCGTCGGCGTCGGCGTCGCCGGGCCAGCGCAATCGCGGCCGCGCACAGCATGGGCGCGATCGCGGGCTCCGGGACGAATCCGAAGTTGTCGTAGGAGAACGGCGTCATCGGCGCGCCCATCAACTCGATGTGGGTGACGTTGCTGAGGACGTCGTCCACGGACGTGGCGTCGCCGTCCAGGAGCCACTTGCCGCCTGTGAAGGACTGCGTGAAGGTAACGAAATCGCCCGTGTCCGCCGCCGGCAGGGTGAAGTCGTTCCAGATCGCCTTGTCCGGGCCGCTGAAGATGTAGACCCCCACGCCGGACGTGCCGGTATTGCTGGCCCAGTTACCTTTCAAGTCGATGGTTATGACCGTGCCGCGGACATCGCCGAAGGGATAGTCGAGCGCGCAAAACCGCATCCATTTGCCGTTACCGGGCATCCCGGAGGAGTCCCACCAGCCGCCGTAGTTGTGATCGAGGTTGTACCCGGTCACAAACGGCGACGAGGGGGTGTCAAAGGTGATTACGATGGGAACCGCCTGCGCAACCGAGCCGATTGCCACGAGCCATGGCAACACCAGTGAGATTCTCACTTTTGGTCCTCGAGCTTGGACCCTCCACACCTGCCCGCCCCGATGGCCTCCATCCCCTCCCACCGGTCCTCACTTCGGCGAGCAACAGCGATTATACGCCAGAACCGAGACTTGTCAAGGTGAAATCGCCAGCGGGATTTACGGCAACTCTCCTGCCCCGCGCCGCCCCGGGACCCACGCCCCATTATCGGACGCCGGAAACCCCCTCTCCCCAACGTTGCGACAAGGACAGACTTCGCTTAAACGCCTTTCCCGATCACGGACTTACGATCGCCAGACTTCCCGCCGTCCACGGCTGGCCCCGTCCTCGGCACCCCGGACGGACAGGACGCGAAGTCCTTGGAAAAGCTAGGCTTGACCGCTCTTGACCAGCGCTGGGCGCACCCCTCGGGGAACCCCTGGCAAACCGGAGCCGGCGATTGCTTCGGCCGGGACGATCTGCGACAATGCGGCCCGCGGAACTGCACGGGATTCCTGGAACCGCAGAAGGGAGCGAAGCGTGGCCTGGCAATGTCTTCTTATCGTGGCGTTGGTGCTGACGGCCGGGGCGGCGGGGGCGATGGCCGAGACGATCACCCCACACGTGACCACCGACGGATCCGTCGACTGCAGCAGCGTCAAGGCGATCGTCGCGGACGTGTGTGCCGAGGGGATGACCGACCAGCAGAAGGCGATCGCGCTGTTCGAGTTCGCCCGCCGGCTGATGTTCCACTACCCCAACCGGGCCGACCCCGCCGCCGTCCACGACACGCTCCGCCTGCTGAACACCTACGGGTACAGCTTCTGCTCTCAGCAGGCGATGCTGACGGTGGACCTGTGGCAGACGGCCGGGCTGAAGGCCAAGGCGAAGGCCGTCCCGGGCCACACCACCATGGAAGCAAACTACGGGGAGGGGACCCACTGGTTCGACCTGCTGATCGGGGCCTACGTCTACCAGCGCGACGGCAAGACCATCGCCTCGCTGGCGGAGATCGCCGCCGACCAGGACCTGCTGCGGAAGGCGGTGGCCGAGAAGCGCGCCGCTCCCGGCATGGTGCCATGCGGGGCCGTCCTCAAGGACGACGCCGCCCGCTTCTGCAAGCACAACCCCAAGTACATCGAGGAGTGCGCCCAGTACGCCGACGACGTGGACTACATGGCCAGCACGGCCTCGGTGGCGGAGGACTGGAAGTGGGGCACGGTCGGCAAGAGCCGGTTCCAGCCCGCCATCAACCTTCGCCGCGGCGAGAAGGTCCGGTTCCTTTGGGACTTCCTGCCCGACCAGGCCAAGTGCGACGTCCTGGCCCCCGACGCGGCGCCGCGGAACTACTGGGTCAAGCCCAAGGACCTCCCTCCGTACCACTTCTGCGGCCTCGAGGCCGAGAAGAAGGACGTCAACTGGAAGTACTTCAAGCCCTACGTCAAGCAGGTCCAGGAGGTCAAGACGGGCCGGTACGCCGCCAACGGCTACCACGTGTACCAGCCCGACCTGACGGCCAAACCGGCCGCCGGCGACTTCGAGGCCAACACCTACGCCTTCGCCGCCGGCGGGGCGCCCGCGCTGCGGGTGGCCGAGGCGGGCAAGCCGTCGGAGCTGACCTTCCGCATGACCACCCCGCACGTGTACACCGGGGCGACCATCACCGCGCGGTTCAACCGCGCGACGGCCGAGGACGTCAGCGCGATCTACCTGACCATGAACGTCTGGGACAACAGCCAGCGCAAGATGGTCGTCCGCAAGGTGAAGGTCTGGGACGCCGCCGGCGCCGGCGCGGGCGTCGCGACCGCCGAGGTGGAGCTGAAGAAACAGATCCGCGGCCTGCGGGACTTGGTCCTGACGTTCGAATCATCCACCAAGGGCGACCCCGCCAAGGCGGGCCTGGCGGCGCTGAAGATACAGGCGGTCTTCCAGCACAACATGTTCGCCCGGCCTTACCTGGTCTGCGGCCCGAACCACGTCACCGTCAAGACCGCCAACGCCGGGGCCCTCTCGAACGTCCCGCTGACCGTCATTTACGCCTGGGAGCAGGCGGGCGAGAAGAAGACCCACAGCCAGAAGATCACCACCTCGCCCGCCACCTACACG
>DASRZG010000339.1:0-11609 GCA_035686585.1 Phycisphaerae bacterium | reverse complement strand
GAACGCCTGTTGTCCGTCGCGGGTCCACGTGGGCATGTCGCCCCCGCCCATCGGCTGGGTCCTGCCGGTCCGCAGGTCCACGTAGTAGACGAGATACTCGTACCCGTGAAAGCCGCTGGCGAAGGCCCGGGTCAGGTCAGGGGAAGGGAGCCCGTACCGGAACCCGCGGGGGCCAACCAGGTGTTCCGTTGTCAGATCCCGGATGTGAACGCGAAGCGTGTGGAGTCGGGAATGTCGCGCCTTCTCCTCGCCCTCCCGGCCTCGCTCGAAGCCCACCACGCCGACGGTCTCCTCGTCGATCCAGAGGGCTTCGCACCACTCCAGGCCCTCCTCCGCGGGCCAGGCCACGTCGAGCGTCCTGGTGCGGCCGGTGCTGACATCGTGCACCTTCAGCGATATCGCTTGCGCATTCTCCAGCCAGCACACCGCGCGCCCCGTGGGAGATACGGGCGGTCCGTAGAGCGCAAAGTGGCTCAGCGAGTTCGCCGACAAGAGCACTTCCCGCCCGTCGGCGAAGCGGTAGAGGTAGAGCTGCCGGTCCTCCTTGCCTTCTCCTTTGACGTACCGGATGACACACGTGGCCCCCAATGTGGATGTGACCGATGCGCCCTTGTGTGGAGGCAGGACGGCGGCGGTCCCGGCGGCCAGGTCGGCGACGATCTGCTGCTCCGCCTCGTTCCGGGCATAGTCGGCCACCCAGTTGACCAGGAGCTTGCTGCCGTCATCCGACCAAGTGAACGGGGCGAGCGGCATGTCTGCCTTCAGGACGGACGTGATGTCTTCCCTGTGCCAGGCGGTCCAGGCATCGGCACCGTAGGCCAGTCCTCCCGCCGCCACGGCGGCACACAGGATCGCCGTCTGCCCGCGCCGGCCCAGGGTCAACCGCCGACCGTGGGCGATCGCGGCGGCAACCGCCAGAGTTGCCAGGATGGCGCAAAGCGTGTCGGCCGACCGGACGGGGGCGTCGACCAGCAGAACGATGTAGATCAAGAGGAGGGAGGGAAGCTGCCAGATGGCGTTGCCGGCCAAACGCAGCGCCTGCGTGTGCGGGGGCCAGACGAGGAACACGAGCACCGCGGACGTGACCATCAAGGATACCTGGATCGCGGCAACGGTCCAGAAGCCCGCATAGCGGACGGCTATTGGGAAGGCGACCATCCAGGCCGTCAGGCCCAGCAGCGTCGGGACGACCCATCGCGAATGCTCAGCTCTTCGTGGGTCGTCCAGGAGGCGACGGGCCCGTTTGGTGACGGTCGCGGCCGGGCAGCGTCGAACGATCTCCGGCAGGATGTCCCGAACCACCACGGGCCACGGGAGGAAGCCCAAGGCCATTTGCCCCTTCCGGCGGAGCACGATGGTGGTCGCCCTGAAGAGGCGCTTGTCGATCTTCACGATCCCATCCCAGGGATGCACGCGGCGCCGGATGCGGATGCCTTGGTCGCTGAGGGTGATCGAGGACGGCGACCAAAGCAGGGCACCCAGGAACCACGCCAACGCGAAGATGGCGATGACGAGCACAAGCATCCAGATAAAGACCGCCGGTCCGTGAAGCAGAAACAGCACCAGCGCCACCGCCACCGGCAGCAGCATGCACACGTCGGCAAAGACGGAGGAAACCCGCGGCAACCTGAAGGTCAGCTCCGGGCCGCTCGAGGGGTCATTCCCACCGGTTATTGCGTTCCCCGCCATGGCTGCAGATTACCGCCTGGCGCGGAAGGAGTCAATTGACCCCCAGCGCGAGTCGAAGCCCTGGGAAGATCCCTGGTTGAGCAGACCACAACGGACCATCCGATTCCCCCTGCAGACGGACCATCGCCCCCCAGCGGAAGCGGGGGGTTACGCCGCAAGGGCGAGTCGGGAGATCCCTTTCGGTTCTTCAGTCCTACCGGTCGACTTCACCTGAGTCCGTAACCCCCCGCTTCCGCTGGGGGGCGATGGTCCGTCTGTGCGGGGACGTCGGGTGGGGCGCGGGTCGTCTGGTTCGGGGAACGGGCGTTCCGGTTGGGGGCGACTTGGGTTATACAGGTGGCACAGGTTTGTAACCTGTGCGTTGGGAAGCGACCTATGAAGACGGTTCTGGCGATTCTGCTTGCCGCGACGCTGGCGTCGGCTGAGGCGCCCAAGAAGTACGTCGTGGTCTTCGACTTCGAGTGCAAGGACTCGCCGGCGTTGGGGCGGCAGTTGGCGGATTCGGTGCGGCTGCGGCTTCGGCGGCACGAGGGGTATGACGTGCTGGACAAGCTCAGCACGGCCGAGATGACCCCGGCCGGCGGCGTGGGGCCGGAGACGGCCGACGCGAAGGTCGCGGGCCTGCTGAAGGACCCGTTCGCCGCCCAGGTGGCGGTGATGGGCCGGCTGGAGAAGGCCGGCGAGGGGTTCCGGGTCCAGGTGCGGTGCGTGGACATCTCCTCCGGCAAGCCTGTGGCGTGGACGAAGGTCTTTTCCGACACCACCGAGCGGGCGCGGGGGCTGATCGCCGAACAGATCACCCAGGCCGTTCGCGGCTCGGCCGAATGGAAGCCCCCCGAGTACGGCGACGAGGACGAGCCGAAGTCTTTTGGCAAGGCGCTGAACCTCAGCGGGGATTTTGAGTCAGAGGCTGGCTGGCAGAGGCCGGACAATGTGTCCATGCGGATCGTCCCGGACCGGCGGTCCGGGCGAGGCGGAAACGTCCTCCGGCTGTTCACCGACTTGGACCGCGAGGCGTGGCTGAAGTACCAGCAGGACCTCCGGGTGGGCAAGGCGGACCCCTCCAAGCCGCCGGAGATCGGGACGGTCGCCAACAAGTACGCGACGGTGGCCGGGCTGGAGGGCGTGCATTTCCGCTCGCAATGGATCCAGGCCGAGCCGGGAAAGCGCTACTGGCTGGTCGCGGACATGAAGGGCAAGACGGCCGGGATCTTCTTCCCCAAGATCTTCGTGAAGGGCTTCGCGGACTTTTCCGCCCTGGCGGACGGGCTGAGCGACGTGAGCCTGAACGAGATGGGCATCTCGCCGGATGCGCTGGCGAAGATGCCGGCCGGCGAGCGAACCAAGCTCATCGCCGCCGATGCCAAGGCGCACCCGGACCGCTACCGCCGCGAGGTCTACCGCTGGTATCTCGCCTGCCGGAACGAGGAGAACGTCTGGAAGCACTACGCGGCGCCCTTCCCCCCGCGCGGGGGATTGCCCAAGATCGTGCAGTGGCTCCGCATCGAGGTCTACGCGTATTGGCCGCCGGGGGAGTTCCTGTTCGATGACGTGCACCTGTACGCGGACCCGCGCCAGAAGGCGCCGCTGCCCGAGGTCAAGGCGCGTACGCCAAGCTACAAGCCGCCGTCCACTCAACCCTCCCGCGCAAACTGACAATCGCCCCCCAGCGGAAGCGGGGGGTTCCGGTTCCGGAGTTCGGGCGCCCCGATCCGTGGTCAGCGCGGCGCCCCACCGTTCCAGCGCTTCGACAAGCCCTCGGTCCATAACCCCCCGCTTCCGCTGGGGGGCGATTTTCAGTCCGCGCGGGACGTTTGATCGTCTTTCAATCCGGCGTGCTGATGGCCTCCACGACTCCTACCAGTCCGTGCTCTTCGGGGGAGCTGTAGCAGTAGTGGACCAGGTCGGCCAGGGAGATCATGCCCTTCAGGTGGTCCTGATCGTCCACCACGGGGACGCGGCGAACCTTGTGATCGCGCATGATCGCCTCGACCTCCTTCAAGTCGGCGTCCTCGCGGACGAAGTAGGGCGGGGTGGACATGATCTCTCGCACGGGCGTGGCGAAGCTGCGCCCGGCTGCCAGCACGCGACAGGCGAGGTCGCGGTCGGTGATCATCCCCTCCAGCCGGCCGGCGCTGTCGAGGACGGGGACGGCCCCGATGTCGTGATCGCACATAAGTTGCGCCGTTTCCTGGGCGTCGGTGTTCTCGCCGCAGACCCACAGATGCTGGGCGGTCATAATCTCAGACGCTTCCATGGCGTGATCCCTCGAATGTGCGTGTCCGAATATCCCCGACCTGCGCCTTCACCTTCATTATATGTGTCGCACGGCGCACGGATACAAGGGGGTTGCTAACGCGGGCTTTGGAATGGGGATAAAGCCCACGGATGGCTATCCGTGGGCATCAGTACGAGAACTTGTTGCGGATGACCCCCTTGACGCCGCGCCCGTCGGGTCCGTCGCCCTCCCGCCGCGGGATGAAGTGGATGTGGGCGTGCATGACCTTCTGGCCCGCGGATTCGCCGCAGTTGGCGCCGACGTTGAACCCGGTGATGGACGGGTCGTCCCGCAGGGCCTGCTGGCGAAGGGACGCCAGCAGCCTCATCGCGTCGCGGTATTCCCGGGCGGTCATCTCGAAGATGTCCTCGGCGTGGCGGCGGGTGATGACCAGCAGGTGCCCTTCGGCGACCGGGGCGGTATCCGGCACGGCCAGGACCGAGCCCCACGTCCCGACGGCGCGGGCTTGCAGGCCCGGATCGCAGAAGGGGCAGGCGTCTTGTGTGTTCTCGGACACAGCGGTCCTTTGTCTTTGTTCGCGTTGTTCGCGGCTTCCGACGGAACGGACATACCGTCTTGCGGCGCCGTCAGGCGTCGCTGAACGTCGCTTCCAGCTCCCGGGGCGGAACGCCGTTTTCGTCCCAGCCCCGCTTGGCGTAGTACAGCGCCAGCAGCTTGTTGAACTCGTCCTTGTCGATGGTCTTGCCGGCGTGGGGGCCGGTCTGGACGGGGCAGGAATGCACCTTGTACGGCATGGTGTCGTCGGCGCGGGTCACACCCAGCCGGGCGTTGATCAGCCGCGTCAGGTTGTACACGTCGTTGGACAACGCCAGCAGCTCCTCCAGCGTCGCCTTTTTGCCGGTGACGTAGCGGTAGAAGTTCTCGTAGTGCCTCTCGTTGAGCCCCAGCTCGATCCACGGCAGCCGGCAGACGCCCAGCATGTCGAACAGCGGCCGCAGCGTCTGGTGGTAGATCACCAGGTCCACCTTCTCCTCGGCCGACCATTGCTGGCCCTGCTCGACCTCCCTGGCGATGGTCCATGCCCGGGTGTGGTGGGCGCCGATGTCGCTGGTGGCGTAGGCCAGGGCCATCGAGGAGGCGGCCCGGCTGTCGTAGGCGGACTGCTCCAGGCCCTTGACGGCCAGGACGACCTTCTCCATCTCCGGCCAGGTGGCGACCACCCGGCGGGACCCGTCGGCGAGGACGTCGCCGATGCCTTCCCGATGGGCGATCTTGCGGATCAGCTCCAGGACGGCGTCGCCGTGGCCCCAGGCGATGGCCTGCCCGTCCAGGTCGTCCAGCGACAGGATGCCGCGCTCATAGCCCTCGATCACCGCGCCGATCAGGTTGCCGGTGGAGATGGTGTCGATCCCGTACTCGTCGCACAGCCGGTTGGCGGCCAGCACCACGCTGAAATCGTCCACGCCCAGGTTCGAGCCCAGCATGGCGCAGGATTCGTACTCCGGGCCCTCGGTGACCACCCCGACGTGCTTGCCCTGCTTGACCAGGCAGATGTTGCCGCAGCACATCGAGCAGGCGAAGCACGCGCTGTCGCCGATCTTGTAGCCCTGGAGCATCGTCTCCCCGTCGATCATGCCGACTCGGGCGAAGGTGCCGTCCTTGAAGTTGTGCGTGGGCAGGATGCCGATCTCGTTGGCGTACCGCATCACGTTCATCAGGCCCTCGTTCTGCCAGAGCTTGAAGAACTTGTGCCCCTTCATGTACGCGTACGCCCGGTTGGATTCGGCCATCAGGCCCTGGATGTCGTGCACGGGCAGGTCCCGGTTGCCCCGCACGACGACGGCCTTGATGTTCTTGGACCCCAGGATCGCCCCGACGCCCGTTCGCCCGGCGTTGCGCGACCAGTCGGCGTTGACGCACGCGAACCGCACGCGGTTCTCCCCGCCCACGCCGATCGTCGCCACCGCCACCTGGTGGGTGCCCAGGCGGTTCTTGATCATCCCCTCCGCCTCCAGCGACGTCTTGCCCGCCAGCTCCGGCATGGGCACCACGCTCGTCTCGCCGTTGTCGAGGAACAGGAAAGACAGCTCCGGCGCAACGCCCGTGATCGACAGGGCGTCGATGCCCGTCTGGCGCAGCTCGATCCCGAACGTCCCGCCCATCGACGAATCGCCGTAGATCCCCGTCGCCGGCGAGATGGCCACGAACGAGGTCTTGCTCGAGGAGGGCACGTACGTGCCGGTCAGCGGGCCGGGGGCGATCACCAGCAGGTTCTCCGGCCCCAGCGGGTCGACCTGGAAACGGCGGCGGACCAGGTTGTCCCAGACGATCTTGGCCCCGAAGCCCCTGCCGCCGATATAGCGCTGCAGGAACTCCTCCGACAGGTCCCGCCGCTCGGCCTTGCCCGTGGTCAGATCCACCGCCAGGTGCTTTCGGAAGTAGCCGCTCTTGATGGTCATAGCTCTTCCTTGCCGATCTCCGCGTAGTGGATCGTCTTCTTCTCGCCTTCTTCCATGAACTCGATCTCTTTCATGTGGGTGTAGGACAGGACGTTGTTCATGCGTTTGGCCTCGCCGAGGGCCTCTTCGGGGATGAGCATGAGGGCGTTCTTGGGGCAGGCCCGGACGCATTGGGGGCTTCCGCCGCAGAGGTCGCACTTGATGGGGGTGCGGGCGTCCTCGTGGGCGTAGATGGCCCCGAACGGGCAGGCGCTGACGCACTTCATGCAGGCCACGCAGGTCTTCTCGTCGAGATGGACCACCCCGTCCGACCGCCGCAGGGCCCCGACCGGGCAGGCCTCGGCGCAGACGGGCACCTTGCACTGGCTGCACACGATCGGCATCCGCACCACCGGCTGGGGGTACGTCACCAGCACCCGGATGGCGCTCTTCTTGGGATTGTTGACCCCGAAGTGATGGATCGCGCAGACCAGCTCGCACAGCCTGCATCCGGAGCAGCTCTCGGGGATGACGGCTAGCATCTTGGCCATGAGACGGCTCTCCTGAAAGTTGCGCCCGCCCCGACGAGCCCCGGCCGCGAGCGTCCGATCATGATACGCACCAATCCCGGTTTCGACAAGGCCCGCGCGGCGACAGGCCCGCGCGGCGGCGGTCGCCCGTTCGCCTTTTTTGTGGCGGCGCGTGGGGACGCGCTGGACCATGTTGGGATACGGGGCGGCCCCGTCCCCAAGGAGAGGACCCATGCGTGGACCGACCATCGCCGCGTTGATCGCCACCGCTGTCCTGGCAACCCCCCACGCCGGCCGGGCGGAGGAGCTGACGCATCGCTGGGTGTACGTCTCCACCAACATGCTGGTCGAGACGAACGTGGAGTCCACCATCAAGCTGCTCGACCGCTTCCGGGCGGCCGGGTACAACGGCGTCGTCCTGGCCGACTACAAGTTCATGCTGTGGGACCGACTAGGGGAGCGATACGCCGCGAACGTCGCCCGCGTCCGCCGCGCCTGCCGCGACCGCCAGCTCGCCTGCATCGCCTGCGTCTTTCCCCTCGGCTACTCCAGCGGGCTGCTCACCCACGACCCGCACCTGGCCGCCGGCCTGCCGGTCAAGGACGCCCCGTTCGTCGTCCGCGACGGCAGGCTGGTCCCCGACGACCAGGCCGCCCAACTGGTCAACGGCGACTTCGAGGACTTCAAGGGGGACCGCCCCGCCGGCTGGGACTGGGCGGACGAGCCCGGCAAGATCACCTTCATCGACCGTCAGGTCGCACGCAGCGGCTCGGCCGCCCTGCGGATGCAGGACATCGACAAGCACTCTCCTCTCCACGGCCACGGGCGGATCATGCAGGCCGTCCGCGTCAAGCCGTTCCGCTACTACCACTTCTCCGCGGCCGTGAAGACCGAGAATTTCCCCGCCGCCGACCAGGTCCAACTGGCCGTGCTCGCCAAGGACGCCACGCTGAACCACTACCAGCCCCGCATCGCCCCCACGCAGGACTGGAAGCGGGTGCACGTCTGCTTCAACTCGCTGGAGTTCGAGGAGGTCCGGCTGTACCTGGGCGTCTGGGGCGGAAAAGGCGGGAAGATCTGGTTTGACGACGCCCGGCTGGAACCGGCCGGGCTGGTGAACCTGATCTGCCGTGAGGGCGCGCCGGCGGCGGTGACCAGCGACGACGGCAAGATCACATACGCCGAGGGCGTCGACTATGCCAGCCTCCGCGACGCGCGCGCGGCCGTGGCGCCGTACCAAGGCGACTTCCCCGTCTGGCACGACCCGCCGGGGGTGAAGGTTCCCGCCGGCAGCCGGCTTCGCGACGGGCAACGGGTGCGGATCAGCTACTACCACACCGCCCTGATCCATCACGGGCAGGTGGCGTGCTGCCTGTCGGAGCCGAAGGTGTACGACATCCTCACCTGGCAGGCGGGACGGGTCCGCGACCGCCTCGCCCCGGACGGGTACTTCATGCAGCACGACGAGATCCGCATCGCCGGCTGGGACGCCGCCTGCGCCACGCGCGGGCTGACGTGCGGGCAGATCCTCGCCGACAACGTCCAGCGCTGCACCGCCATCCTGCGGAAGGCGGATCCGGGCAAGCCGGTGTACGTCTGGTCGGACATGTTCGACCCCCACCACAACGCCGGCAAGATGGGCCGGTACTACCTGGTCAAGGGCGAGGGCCCGTGGTACGGCTCGTGGGAGGGGCTGGACAAGGACGTGGTCGTGGTCAACTGGCACGGGCAGGCCAAGGGCCGGCTGGAGTCGCTGCAGCACTTCGCCTCCCGCGGCCACAAGCAGATCCTCGCCGGCTACTACGACGCCGACCCCGCCCGCATCACCGATTGGCTGGCGGACGCCGCCAAGGTCACCGGCGTGATCGGTGTGATGTACACCACCTGGCGGAACAACTACGACGACCTGGAGGCCTTCGCGCAGAAGGCCGGGTTCCCCGAGGCGGACTGAGGGCCGAAGAGAGGCGAAGACGGCAAATGGCGCAGTGGGTACGTGTCGGATCGGTGCTGTTTGAGACGAAGGCGGCCTGGGGCGCGCCGGACGCCAAGCAGATCGTCCTGGCCGAGACGGCGGAGGCGATGAAACGGCTGGAGGGGCGGGGGCTGGACCTGGTGGCCTTCTGCGAGGGGGTCGAGGCCGTCGGCCAGACGGTCGAGCAGGCCGAAAACCCCGACGCCCCGGGCGAATTCCTGACGCTCTACCGCGACTTCGCCGTCTCACAGCGGTGTCACGTGGCCGGGTCCGCCAAGACGCGCCGCGACGGGACCGTGTACAACTCCATCGTCTTCTACGCCCCCGGCGGCGAGTTGCTGGGCGTCTACGACAAGGTGAACCTGACGGTCAACGAGATCGAGGCCGGCCTGACCAGCGGGGCCGGGCCGGTGGTAGTGGATTCGGCCATCGGCAGGCTGGGCGGGCTGGTCTGCTTCGACCTGAACTTCGAGCCGCTCCGGCAGCAGGTTCGCCCCCTGCGGCCTGACATCCTGGTGTTCGCCTCGATGTACCACGGCGGGCTGATGCAGCAGATGTGGGCGTACGATTGCCGGGCGTACTTCGTGGCCGCCTGGAAGGAGCGGGGGGCGGGCATCCTGGACCCGTTCGGGCGGACCGTGGCCGAGACCCACTGCTACAGCGACGTCGCCATCGCCGACGTGAACCTCGATCGGGCGATGGTGCACCTGGACTGCAACCAGGAACGCTTCGACGAGATCCGCCGCACCTACGGCGACGAGGTGGTCATCGACGTCCCCCCCAACCTCGGCCCGGCCCTGATCTTCAGCCTCACCGACCACCGCACGGCCGCCGACATCGTCCGTGAGTTCAACCTGGAGCTGATCGACGACTACCTCACCCGCAGCCTCGCCGCCAACGCCGCCAACCGCCGGGCGAAAGGGTGAGCCGGGCGAAAGGCGGAGACACACGCCCCAGAGGCCGGGTCACTTCAGTGAACCCGGAACGTCAACCCGGTGGCATGCGCACGGCGTACCGCTCGTATCAGCCTGGGGGTCACTTGTCCTTCTTCGACTTCTTCACCGCCCAGCAGATCAACATCGCGATGCCCATGCCGATCGCGATGTAAACCAGCAGGTTGCCCAACTGCCCCACGGTTTTCGCGTCCAGAGCCAGACTGGCCATTACACGATCCTCGTACCTTAGTGCCTGTCCATATGCGTTCGAGACGGGACGGCCACGGCATCCGAGCCGTGGTACCGACGCCGGAGAGCCTCAGAAGCGGCCCGCGCCAGCCTGCCACTTCATACCGCAACGTGCGCACGTCACTTCCAGTCCCGCGTCCCGCCGATAGTACTTGATGATCCCCTCACACCTGGGGCAGACGTCCGTGCCCAATGCACAAGAAATCGCTATCGAAGAGACGATTGACCACGCCACCCCCACGAGGCAGCCGATGATCACCCACCCCACGGGGTCACCGTCGATCCCATCGCCGAACACAGCCGCGCAGATTCCCGGCACCGCGCCAACGACGAAGCCCAGCAGTATGAAGCAGACCATCTTCCCTATGGGCACCGGCCTGGCAGGCCGGGTTGGCTCGGCCTGGCCTTTCTCGGCCAAGGCATCCCGGCCCCGCTCCGCTGCCCTCTGAATCCGATCTCGGTGGCGCTTGAACATCAGTCCCCCGAAGACGAGTCCGGCAACGCCCCCGATCACGGGCGCGATGACCTCAAAATCATCTATAAGCATGCGCGCTCTCCTCGAGAAAAGTTGCTGTGTCTTGGACTTCCCACCCATACGCGGGATGGCGGGCCAGACGTCAGGCTGCGCCGGTCCGTCGGCACGTCCTGCTGGCTTACTTCCCCGGCTCCTACTGGGCCCGTACGGAGCATTCTCCGCTCGACCTGGAGTCTGGGCAAGGGCTTTTCACCTTCCACCCCGAGATCCAGGGGATAACCTTCAGTCCTGTGGGGGCACCTGGGATCGGCGCCGATTGGAATCATCGCCAGGCTTGGCGCGCCAGTTCGAACGCCCCGTTGCCTCTGCAAAAGGCCTCAACGGCGGTAGCGCCGAACGGCGAGGAGTCCGCCCATCAGCAGCAGGACGTGCGTCGCCGGCTCGGGGACGGGGTGGCCGGCGGTTTCGCCGTAGTGGTCGGCGAGGGTGGCCAGGTCGGCGATGCCGAGGGTGCCGTCGAAGTTGAAGTCGCCTTCGCCCCATCCGCCGGGGGCGCCGTAGTGGTCGGCCAGGGCGGCCAGGTCGGCGATCCCCACCACCTCGTCGAGGTTGGCGTCGCCGGGCAGGCCGGGAAGGACCAGCAGCTCGCCCCGCCCCCAGTCCACCATGGTCCCGTAGGGCGTCGCTACCTCCATCCGCAGCTCGATGGCGTGCCGGCCGAAGGCCAGGCCCAACTGCCCCGGCCCGCCGCCGGTCAAATCCTCGAAGGCAAGCTCGGACGCCGCCCCCGCGGCGTCGTCGAACACCCCGTCGCCGTCCAGGTCCCATTGGCAGGAGGCGATCCGGTGATGCCAATCGGGGTGGGCGGGGTCATCGTCGTAGGCCCCCCGCCCTGCGTAAGAGCCTCCGGCGTCGAGCGTGACCGTCTGGTGCGGCCCGACCTGGTATGGCCCGCCCGCGTCGGCGTCGGGCTCGTACTCCATGGCCCGGTCCCAGGCCCACTGGAACCAGGGGGTGTACTGCTCGAACGCGGCCTCCATGGCCGGGGCGTGGGCGCCGTAGGCCTTGGCCGGGCCGTACAG
>DASRZG010000338.1:0-13994 GCA_035686585.1 Phycisphaerae bacterium | reverse complement strand
GGACGCCGCGCCGGGCGGGGCGGGCCGGCAACGCTTGCGGGTTCGCAGTCGTTTGGGGAGTGAGGGGGAAGTGAGAAACACGCCAACGCGGCCGTGCCGGCCGGGGCTGAACGGGGGAGTCTGGTGGGCGGGTCCCTACAGGTGCTTCTGCAGGAACTGCCCGGTGTAGCTGTGTTCGCAGGCGGCGATGTCTTCGGGGGTGCCTTCGGCGATCACCCGGCCGCCGGCGTCGCCGCCTTCGGGGCCGAGGTCCACGATCCAGTCGGCGCACTTGATCACGTCCATGTTGTGCTCGATGACGATGATCGTGTTGCCCATGTCGGCCAGGCGGTTCAGGACGTTCAGCAGGCTGTGGATGTCGGCGAAGTGCAGGCCGGTGGTGGGCTCGTCCAGCACGTACAGGGTGTGCCCGGTGGCGGTCTTGCCCAGTTCGGAGGCGAGCTTGACCCGTTGGGCCTCCCCGCCGGACAGCGTCGTGGACGACTGCCCCAGCTCGACGTAGCCCAGGCCCACGTCGTTGAGGGCCTTGAGCAGTTGGCGGACCTTCGGGAAGTTCTCGAAGAACGCCAGCGCCTCCTCCACCCGCATCCCCAGCACGTCCGCGATGCTCCTGCCTCGATAGCGGATCTCCAGCGTCTCGCGGTTGTACCGCGTCCCCTTGCACTCGGCGCAGGTCACGTACACGTCCGGCAGGAAGTGCATCTCGATCCTCTTGGTCCCCTGCCCCTGGCATCCCTCGCACCGGCCCCCCCGGACGTTGAAGCTGAACCGCCCGGGCTTGTAGCCGCGGATCTTGGCCTCGCGCGTCTTGGCGAACAACTGGCGGATCAGGTCGAACACGCCCGTGTAGGTGGCGGGGTTGGACCGTGGCGTCCTGCCGATCGGCGACTGGTCGATCTCGATGACCTTGTCGATCTGCCCGGTGCCCAGGACCTTGTCGAACTCCCCGGGCTTGTCGCGCGAGGTGTACAACCGCCGGCGGAGCGCCCGCAGCAGCGTCTGGTTGACCAGCGTGCTCTTGCCCGACCCGCTCACGCCCGTCACGCACACGATCCCGCCCAGCGGGAACCGCACGTCCAGGTCCTTCAGGTTGTTCTGGCGGCAGCCGCGGATCTGGATCACATGCCGCATCGACATCTTCCGCCGCTGGGGGGGCGTCTCGATCTTCAGCACGCCGGAGAGATACTTGCCCGTGATCGACTCGGGCGTGGCCAGGATGACCTCCAACGGGCCCTCGGCCACGATCCGCCCGCCGCGCCGGCCGGCGCCGGGACCCATGTCGATCACGTGGTCGGCGGCGTGGATGGTCTCCTCGTCGTGCTCGACGACGATGACGGTGTTGTCCATGTCCCGCAGGTGGCGGAGGGTCCCGATGAGCCGCTGGTTGTCCCGCTGGTGCAGGCCGATGGTGGGCTCGTCCAAGACGTAGCAGACCCCCACCAGCCCGCTGCCGACCTGGGTGGCCAGGCGGATCCGCTGGGCCTCCCCGCCGCTGAGGGTGGCGCTGGTGCGGTCCAGCGTGATGTAGCCCAGGCCCACGTTTTCCATAAACGTAAGCCGGTGGCGGATTTCCCGGAGGATCTGCTCGGCGATCTGCGACCGCTCGACGTCCAGGTCGAGGGACTCGAAGTACTCCCGCGCCTCCGAGATGCTCATCCCCGACACGTCGTTGATGTTGCGCTCGCCGATCCGCACCGCCAGCGACGACGCCCGGAGCCTCGCCCCGCCGCAGGTTCGGCAAGGCTGCTCCGAGAGGTAGGCGTGCAGGCGGCGCTTGACGAACTCGCTGTCGGTGTGGCTCCAGCGGCGCTCGAGGTTCGGGATCACGCCCTCGAAGGTCTTCTTGCCGGCCGTCTTGCCGTACATCAGCGCCTTGCGGTGCGGCGGGGGAATCTTCTCGTACGGCGTGTACGGGTCCACGCCGAACGTCCGGCAGAACCGGCGGATCATGCGGTTGTACAGGATGTTCATCCGCTTGCCGCCGTGGCGCCAGGCGTCGATGGCCCCGGCCGAGAGGCTCTTGGTCGCGTCCGGCACGATCAGGTCCGGGTCGAACTCCAGGATCGTGCCCAGCCCGTCGCAGTCGGCGCACGCCCCGTACGGGGAGTTGAAGCTGAACATCCGCGGCGACAGCTCTTCCAGGTTGGCCTGGGGGTGAGTCGGGCAGGCGAAGGTGGCGCTGAAGACCGTATCCGCCCACGCCGGCTCGCCCTTCTGGTCGGGCTTCTCGTGGGAGATCACCACCAGCCCCTCCGCCAGAGACAGGGCGGTCTCGATGCTGTCGCTGAGGCGGATCTTGACCGACGGCTTCAGGATCAGCCGGTCCACCACCACCTCGACGGTGTGGACGCGGTTCTTCTCCAGCGGCGGGACCTCCCGCAGGTCGTACATCGCCCCGTCGATCCGCACCCGGACGAACCCCTCCCGCTGCACGTGCCGCAGCAGATCGACGTGCTGGCCCTTCTGGCCCCGGACCACCGGCGCCAGGACCATAAACCGCGTGCCCTCGGGCAACTGGAAGATGGCGTCGACCATCTGCGAGACGGTCTGGGAGGTGATCGGCCGCCCGCACACCCAGCAGTGGGGCTTGCCCACCCGGGCGAACAACAGGCGCATGTAGTCGTAGATCTCCGTGGTGGTCGCGACGGTCGATCGCGGGTTGGCCCCGCCGGCCCGCTGCTCGATGGCGATCGTCGGCGGCAGGCCCTCGATGTGCTCCACGTCCGGCTTCTGGAGCTGCTCCAGGAACTGCCGGGCATAGGCCGAGAGGCTCTCGACGTACTTCCGCTGCCCCTCCGCGTACAGCGTGTCAAACGCCAGCGAGCTCTTGCCCGAGCCGCTCAGCCCCGTGATCACCACCAGCTTGCCGCGGGGGATGCGGACATTGATGTTCTGGAGGTTGTGCTCCTTGGCGCCCAGAACGACGATGTACTTGCCGTCCTGGTCCGCCCGCGCCGGCGGCGCCACCTCAGCCTGGGCCCCAGCCGCGGGCTCCTCGCCGGCCGCGGCCTTCCGGGATGTGGATGTCTTCCTGACCATGCCAACGTAAACAATGCATCATATCGCCGCCGGAACCCCCAACGCAAGGGCACGCTCCAAGTGCTTCCATCGCCCTCCCGGGCGCGATCCGGTTGCCACGGGCACCGCCGCGGCGGATAATGGGCCGGCCACGGCTGCCACACGGCAGGTCGAGAGGAGACGCCATGACGATTCGAACGCAGCTCAAGGCCGTTGCGCTTCTGGCATGTCTGCCGGCCGGGGCGGCCCGGGCCGGGGAGGTCGCCTTCCCCGCCGACGCCGTCCTGGCCGCCTTCCACATGGACAGCACGACGGAGAAGCTGGAGCGCTTCGGCCCCGTCCAGGCCGACGGCGACCACGCCGCCCGCGCGTACCCCAGCGGCAGCCCCTGGTGCTACCTGCACGTGCCCGCCTGGTGGGAAGGGGAAAGCCCCGCCCAGGGGGCCGTGATGGCGATCACCTACAAGGACACGCTCACCGACGGGCTGGCCCTGTACGGGTGGACGGGCATCGGCGGGCGGTACGGATTCCACTACTTCGGGCAGCTCCGCGGGGTCAACGACGGCCAATGGAAGCAGGCCCTCATCCACGTCCCCAAGGAGGTCATCCGCCGCCAGACCTTCCAGGCCCCCCAGGGAAAGTGGGTCTTCCAGATGAACGGAACGGCCTCGGCCCTGATCGACGAAATCCGGCTCGTCAAGCCGAACGAGGAGCTGGTGGCCGAGGCGATCCGCCAGGGCCTGGCGGCGCGGTCGGCGGCCGTCGAGGCGACCCGGAAGGTCTTTGAGCACGTTCGGCCGGCCGGGGGCGGCGCCCTCGGCCCCGTCAGCGACTCCGACCGGCAGCGCGGCTTCCTGCCGTTCGTCCGCGGCTACACGCAGGACGTCTACCCCGATGCCGTCCCCAGCGACGCGGAGCGGCAGGTGCGGGCTCTGGAGACCTACGCCACGCGGGGCGAGTACGAGCCGCTCCAGGTGGCGGTCCGCGCCCTGCGGGATGAGACCGTCACCGTCGCCGTCAGCGACCTCACCGGCCCCGGCACGTTGCGCGCGGGCCGGGACGTGACGGTCCGGTACGTCGAACCGGCCGCCACTCGCGCGGGCGGGGGTTCCTCGGCCAAGGGCTGGCAGGTCCAGCCCGTCTGGCTTCGGGCGAACGCCCCCGTGGCGGTCAAGTCGGGGACGTGCCAGGCCTGGTACGTGACCATCCACGTCCCCGAAGACGCCCAAGGCGGCGACTACACCGGGACGCTGACGCTGTCGGGTTCGGGGGGCGGCTCGGCGAGACTGGCGGTCAAACTGAAGGTGCTCCCCTTCCGCCTGGACAAGGCCGATCACTTCGCCCGGGGCCCCTACGTCTCGGGGATGCTGTCCGCCGATTATATCGAGAACCTCCGCGCCCACGGGTGCAACGCGGCCTCGATGTGGCCCGACAACGGCCTGGGGCCGAAGCTGGACGGCGACAAGTGCGTTGTGGACCTGTCGGCCGACATGGACGCTTACCTCAAGGCGCTGCGGCGGGCGGGGTTTGTGAAGATGGTCTACTTCGGCGGCGGGGACAACCGCTACGGCAATCCGGGGCAGGTGGTCGCCAACACCCGCGCCAAGGTCGGCACGCCGGAGTTCGCCAAATACTACGGGCAATGGTGGGCCGACATCCGGCGGCTGGAGAAGGCCAACGGCTGGCCGGAGATGATCTGCTGCCCCTTCGACGAGCCGGTGAAGACCCCGGACAAGATCCGCAACTATCTCATCTGCTACGAGGCGGTCCGGGAGCACGCCCCGGGCACGAAGGTCTTCTGCGTGTTCATGAACCGCCCGTGGGCGGTGGAGCAGCTCGGCCGCCGCAGCGACATCTGGAGCTGCAACGGGGCGTTCGACACCAATGCCGCCGCCAAGAGCAAGCTGGCGGCCGAGGGGGTCGGCAAGCTGCTGTACCCGTATACGATGACCACCGTCCGCACGCGCCCGGGGTCGGTCCGCTGGTCCAGCGGCTTCGGGCCCTGGAAGTACACCGCCGACGGCATCTACTTCTGGGCGTACCTTTGGCACGCGCTGGACCCGTTCAACGACCTGGACGGCGACCACAGCGACTGGACGCCGACCGCGCGGGACTTGGACGGGCGGATCTACGACTGCGTGGGCTGGGAAGGCTGGCGCGAGGGCATCGACGACCGCCTGTACGTCGAGACCGCCATCCGCATGGCACGCGAAAAGGGCCGAAAAGACGTCCTGGACCGGATCGAGAAGCTCCGCGAGGGCCTGGTGCAGGCGGCCGAGGCCGATGTCAGCGTCGCCACCGCCGGGCTGGACGGGTTCTTCATGAAGATCGACAACGCCTCCCGCCTGGACGTCTACCGCGCCCAGGTGGTGGCGCTGATCCTGGAGATGCTCGAGAAACGCTGAGGCGCGGCACAGGTTGGTGAACCAGGAACGCCAACACAGGTTCAAAACCTGTGCCACCCGCGGAAGGAGGGCTACCTCGTCTTCCTCTTTTCCTGGGTGTTCCTGTTGTTCCTGGGCTTGTCCGCCTTGACGGGCTCTCTCTCGGCCTGCTTGCTCCGGACGAACTCCGCCCGCTGCTTGGCGGTCAGGACTTCCCGGAAGACGCGGGTCTTGACGGCGTTGATGATCTTCGTGTCATGCCTGGGGTCGACGGGCGCGTTGAGCCTGGCCGCCTCGGCCTTGCAGATCGTGGCGATCTTCTGCTTCTGCGCCTCGGTCAGGGACAGCTCGGCGAACTCCGCGTTGACCGCCTCCTCGAGGATGGGCGCGTTCCAGGCGATCCGCTGAGGGGGCGTCAGGACGGCGAACATCGCCTTCTCGTGGGTGGCGGCGAGGACGATCCGCTGGTGGTACAGCCTGACAAGGGACTCGCCGGCCTCCTTGCGGGTGCGGGCGGCGGCGCTGCCCTTGGCCGAATCCCGCCTCTTCTCGATCGCGGCCACGCTCTTCTCGCTGCCGGTGTCCCACTTGGACAGGGCCTCGTCCCGGACCTTTCGCATGTCCTGGAGCTTGATCTTCTGCTCGTCGGTGAGGGTGACGACCTGGTGGAGCTTGTCCATGTCGTCGGTGAACGAGACGGCCTCGGGGCGTGTCGCCGGATCGCCGAGGGCATCCTTGGCCGGGCGGGCCCTGGGCTGCTCGGCGCGGGGCTTCTCCGCGGCGGGCGAGGGGTGCGGGGCGGCCATCAGGACGAACGTCAGGGCGGCGAAGGCGGCAAAGGGGCGTTTCATCTCAAGTCCTCGCGCTGCGGGCCCGCTGGTGCGGCCTGGTCGGTGGCCCGTCCCGTCCAAGCCGGTCGAGGCCGACGGCGACCTCGGCGGTGCGTCGGTTACTACACATGCAACGCTCGTGCCACGGGGATGGCGGCCGGGCCTATCCGCGCAAGTACAGTCCAGGAAAGCCCCTTTGGGATGTTCGGACCCTTGCCGCCGACGGGAATCAGAATTACAATTCCGGAAGCAGGCTACGGAAAGGGATTGCGGGCATGTTGACGCGAGTGGTCGTGGCCGTCGACGACGCGGGTCTTCGCCGCCGGCTCCGGACGTTGCTGGGCGGCATCGAGGACGTGGTCGTCGAGCCGGTGACGGGCAAGGCGCACCTGTGGGAGCGGGCGCTGCGCCGCAACTGCGACGTGCTGCTGGCGACCGAGTCGGCCGTGCCGCCGCCGGTGGCGTCGAGCATGGCCCTGGCCCGCGACGCGCCGGCGGCGCCGGCGGTGATCGTGCTTTCGTCCAGCGAGGACCCCTCCCGCCACGCCGAGCTGCTGGCGGCGGGCTGCGACGAGGTGCTGTACGCGGGCCTGCCGGGCGCGACGCTGTCGGCGGCGATGGAGGCGATCCTGCTGAAGCGCCGGGGTCTCACCGAGCAGAGCATCCGCTTCCCCCGCTCGCCCGCCCAGCCGAGGCTGACGGACTTCATCTCCGAGAGCACCGCGATGACGGCGTTCATGCGGACGGTCCAGCGGATGGTCGCCTCCGACACGTCGCTGCTGATCCTGGGTGAGACGGGCGTGGGCAAGGAGCGCCTGGCGCGGGCGATCCACGCCGAAGGCCCGCGGGCCACCGGCCCGTTCGTGGCGGTCAACTGCGGCGCGCTGCCGGAATCGCTTCTGGAATCGGAGGTGTTCGGGCACGAGGAGGGGGCGTTCACCGGCGCCACCCGCTCGCGCCGCGGGGCGTTCGAGCTGGCGCACAAGGGCGTGATCTTCCTGGACGAGATCGGCGAGATCCCGCTGCACCTGCAGGTCAAGCTGCTCCGCGCGCTTCAGGAGCACGAGATCCAGCGCGTCGGCGGCGAGAAGAGCTTCCCCGTCGATCTGCGGGTCATGGCGGCGTCCAACCGCGACATCGAGAAGGAGGCCGAGAGCGGGCGGTTCCGCAAAGACCTGTTCTACCGCCTCAGCGTGGTGACGCTGTCGGTCCCGCCCCTGCGGGAAAGGCAGGAGGACATCGTCCCGCTGGTGGAAAGCTACATCGACTACCTCGGGCCCCGGATCGGCAGGGATGTCCGCGGCATCGCCCGCGACGCCCTGGCGGCCCTGCGGGAGTACGATTGGCCCGGCAACGTCCGCGAGCTGATCAACGTGATCGAGCGGGCCATGCTGCTGTGCGACGGCAAGCAGATTCGCCTGGCGGACCTGCCGGTGGCGATCAGCAGGGCACCGGCCGGACGCGGGGGCGCCGAATCGCTGATGCAGATCCTGTCGGCCCCGATCGACCTGCCGCCGGAGATCCTCCGCAGGCCGCTGCCGGAGGTCCGGGAGGCGATGGTGGAGAACCTCGAGCGCAGCTACCTCACCGCCCTGCTGCGGGAAACGGCGGGCCGGGTGGGAGAGACGGCCAAGCGCGCCCGGATCGAACCACGGTCGCTGTACGACAAGATGAAGCGATACGGGCTGAAGAAAGAGCAGTTCCGCCGCCCGTGACGGGCGGGCTACGAGTCGTCGCCGAGGTCGCCCCAGCCGCTGGCGGCCTGGGCCTGCCGGCGGGCTGCGCGGGCGCGGGTTCGCTCATCCTGGCGGGCGTACTCGATGCAGTACCGCGCCCAGGGGCACGCCTCAAGCCGGGCCTTGGAGATCGGCACGCCGGTCCCCTGGCACCGGCCATAGGTGCCGTCCTCGATCCGCGCCAGGGCCTCGTCGATCTGCCGGAGGAGATCGACTTCGCTGGCCAGCAGCCCGGTGGCGTCGTCGGCGTCGGTCTCGATGCCGTTGATGTCGCCGAGGAGGGACCGCCGTTTCTCCTGGAGCATCTTCCTGAACTGGGCCAGTTCCGCCCCGGTAAACAGGGCCTTTTCCTTCCTGGAGGCGGGGACGAGTGATGCTGCCTTCTCGCCTTTGCCCGTTCCTGCGTTGTGTCTTGCGATCACGGATACCACTCCCATCTCACGTGCCGGGCCGGCACAGGCTCGCCCGGCCTGAACAACACGGGCTGCAACACCGCCGCCGACTTCGCGCCGTGCGGCGGCGGGGATCGTCCCTATCGCTTCGGCAGTTCGTACAGGCCGGTCCGGGCCCGCCGGCGCCTCCGCGGCCTGACCTGCCTGGCGGCTTTGACGGCATCCGCCCGCGCGTCACTTGGTTTGCTGTTCGAAGCCATCCCAGTCCTTCCTTCTCATCCATGTTCCGGGGGCGATCACCCGGACTCCTCAGACATAATAGGCAAAGCGTATGCCAGGGCGTCCGGACCGGCCAGACCGCGGCTAAGCCCCCTCCCCGTCAACACTTCATGAACCGCGCCTCACCGGCAGCGCCGTCCCCTTCGGCGAACCGCCTCCGGCAGATCGGAAGCCGCCTTCCGCTGGGGCGAGGGGCTTCCGGGCCAACGCGGGCCAAGCCCTGCCGGGACGACGCTTGCGCGTTCCCGGCCCAGCACCTTGTCTGCCAAGGCCGCCACCGGTACAATCCCGCCTTCATCGCCGATCGCGGAAGGCGGACAGACAGAGGAGACCTGGCAGTGAGAATTCTGTACTTGGACATCGACACGCTTCGGCCGGACCATATGGGCTGCTACGGGTACCACCGCGACACGTCGCCGAACATCGATCGGCTGGCGGCGGAGGGGACACGATTTAACAGCGTGTACGCCTCGGACGCCCCGTGCCTGCCGAGCCGGGCGTGCATGTTCACGGGCGAATTCGGCATCCACACGGGCGTGATCGGCCACGGCGGGACGGCGGCGGACAAGCTGCCGATCGGGCGGGACCGGGGGTTCTCCTACGACGGTCGGCGGCCCGGGCTGATCCACGCGATCCGCCGGACGGGCATCTACCCGGTCTCGATCAGTCCGTTCGCCGAGCGGCACTCGGCGTGGTGGTTCTACGCGGGCTGGCGGGAGATGGTCAACACGGGCAAGCGGGGCCAGGAGATCGCCGAGGAGGTCACCCCGCACGCGCTGGATTGGATCGAACGGAACGCCAAGCGGGACAACTGGATGCTGCACGTGAACGTGTGGGACCCGCACACGCCCTACCGCACGCCGGAGGCGTTCGGCAACCCCTTCGCCGACGACCCGCCGCCGGCGTGGCACACCGAGGAGGTCCGCCAGCGGAACTGGGACGGGTTCAGCCCCCGCTCGGCCCAGGAGCCGACGGGCAAGTACGGCCCGGACATCTCCAGCGGTTTCCCGCGCATGCCGGACCGGATCACGGGCCCGGAGGACTACAAGCGGTGGATCGACGGGTACGACTGCGGCATCCGCTATGCCGACGAGGCCTGCGGGCAGATCCTGGCGGCGCTGGAATCGGCCGGCGTGCTCGATGACACGCTCGTCATGGTCACCTCCGACCACGGCGAGAACCAGGGCGAGCTGAACGTCTACGGCGACCACCACACCGCCGACCACATCACCTCGCGGGTGCCGATGATCCTGCGGGTCCCGGGGATGGTCGGCGGGCGGGTGGACGAGTCGCTGCACTACCAGACGGATGTGGGGGCGACGCTGGTGGAGCTTCTGGGCGGACAGGTGCCTGCCCACTGGGACGGGCGCGGGTTCGCCGATCCGTTCCGATCCGGGCACAGCGAAGGACGCGACTACCTCGTGGTCAGCCAGAACTGCTGGGCCTGCCAGCGGGCGGTGCGATGGGACGACTACATCTTCATCCGCTCCTATCACACCGGCTACAAGGCCTACCCGAGCCGGATGACCTTCAACGTGGTCGAGGATCCCCACGAGCTGAACGACCTGACCGACTCCCAGCCGGAGCTGGCCGATCACGGGCAGGCGCTGCTGGAGGAGTGGACCGGGCAGATGATGTCGCGGAGCCCCTACGCCGTGGACCCGATGTGGACGGTGATGCGCGAGGGCGGCCCCTACCACATCCGCGAGATCGCCGCCCGCTTCCTGCCTCACCTCCGCAACACGGGCCGGGGACACCACGCGGACTTCCTCGAGGCGCATCCGACGGGGATTGCGACTGAGGGTTGATTTCCACGTAACGTGCAGTTTCAACCGAACTTAAAGCCCACGGACAGCAGTCCGTGGGCATTACTTCGCGTCCCATTGGAGCGCGGGCGCCCTCATGGTCTGGTCGAGAAGAACTCCTCGACCAGCTCCCGGTACTCCCAGGGCACCTGGCGGTCGTCGATGGCGCGGGCGGCGCGGGCGCGGGCCAGCATCCACTGGCGGTCGTACGGCGCCTGGTGCACCGGCGGCGCCTCGGGGGCGGACGGGTCGTCGCCGCCGGCGGCGGGGTCGACCCGGCCCTCGTAGAGCGGGTCGTAGACGGTCGCCCACCCGGCCGGCGATCCCTCGTGCGGGGCGGGGAGCTTGACGGTCTCCGGATCGATGGGCCTGGGGACGGCTCCGGCGCCGCCCATCCCGGCCGCGATGTCCACCGCCGCCTGCTCCAGGACACGCAACAGCCTGCCCAGCCGCTGCCGCGCGGCCGGGTCGGCGTCCCCCTCGCGCAGGAACCGGCGGATCGCCTGGGCGAGGTCCTCCAGCTCGATCACGGTGCCCTCCCAATGCTCGGCCTCCGCCGCGTCGCCGGATTCCAGGGCCCGGGCGAGGGCCTCCATCCGTTCCAGCGTCCCGGCCAGTTCGGCGGGCGTCGCGGCGCCGGCGAGGGCGGCTTGGATCTCGGCGGCGATGGCCTCTCCGGCCTGGGGCGCCACCTGCCGCCATTGCCCGTGACGGAGGGCGGCGGGCGATTCCAGCGGGGCCCACGGCAGCAGGACGGCCGCGGGCACCAGCGCCAGGGCCAGCGCCGCCAGCGTCGCGCGGGTCCGCGTCCAGAAACGGACGCCCGCCAGGCGCCCGCCGGCGATCGCCGCGGCGGCCTGGTCGTGCACGGCCCGTATGAAGGGCGTATCGCCGGAACGGTCGCGGAGTTCCCAGGCCGTACTGAGGCGCTCCGCCAATTGGGCCTTCCGGTCCAGCCCCATCGCGACGTGCGACATGGGCGTCCCGCGGACCGCCACGGCCACCGCCCCCGCCAGCGAGCAGGCCGGGACGATCAGGACGATCGCGTCCTTGGGCGCCTGGGCCAGTGCCCCCGCCGCCAGGGCGGCGGCTCCGGCAGCCCCCAGCCCCAACAGCAGCGCCGTCAGGGCCCATTGCATCCGGGGGCCTCCCAGGGCCTTCCGGCCCGCGGGCCAGGCCGCCATCACGCCCCCCGCGGCCATCGGCAGCGCAACCAGCCCGGCCGCGGCCGCGGGGTACTGCCCGAGGAGGATTCGGGCCGCCATCAGGGCGGCCGCGGCGGGCGCCGCCACGATGGCCGCCAGGGCGGCGGCCTCGGCGGCGCGTACGGTCACCAGGCGGCGCCGGCAGCGTTTCAGGATGCTCGCAATACGCTCAGGCATGGACACAATCCGGCCAGGGTTGGGCGACTCCATTTCCGCACCCTCAAGCCTGCCCCGTTGGGGCCGGACAACGGCTTGGGGGTGGCACCCGGATTATACCAATTCCGGGCGCCGGCGGTTCGCCCGCCGGGCGACGAGGGAATCCATGCAAGACGTGGGCCACGGACCCGCGATCAGGGCTTTTTCGGGGCGATGAGGTCGGTCGGCGCGGGGATGGGCTCTTTGTTGTTGTCCGTGTCCACCCATTGCGTATTGGCGGCTTCGCTGGGCAGCATCATCTCGTCGGGCTTGATCTGCCGGGGCTCGACTTTCTCGAAGAAGACCGACGAAATGTCCGGGGGCTGCTCCTTGTTCGCCAGGTCGGCGACCATGACGCGCATCAGCCCGTCGGCGGGGCTGATGCCGACGATCACCTTCGACGTGCCGACCAGCAGGTGGTGCGGCGGCTTGGTCAGCGGGTCCAGGCGGAACCACTTCAGCCCGGCGAAGTCCTTGGCGCAGTCCGCCGGCTCCTCGATGGGGGTGAACCGGGCGGACCGGGCGAGGCTGGGGTAGCCCTTGGCGGCGTCGAGCACCGGCCCGCCCACCCCGGCGGCCTGGTACACGTTGGATTCGCTGAGGGCGCGCCGCCGGGCCTCGACGGCCTGCCCGGGCTCGTGGGCGTAGGTGTAGACGAACTTGCCGTCGCTGACGCGGGTGAGGCGCGAGGGCGCGTCCACCCAAGCCTTCATCCGCGGCGGGGCCGCCCATACCTCGAACGCGAATACGTCCTTGCGGGCCTTGCGCCCCTCGCGGGCCGGCACGGCCAGCTCCCACCTGCCGACCGCGTGGATGGGGCCGATCCTGGCGGCCTTGGCGGCCAGATCGGCGAAGGCCTTGGTCTGGGGAACGGGCGCGGGGAAGGTCATCGGGCCCGTGGCCGGGCCCGTGGTCTGGGAGATACCCATCCGCACCGCCAGCATCGCCAGCGCCGCGGCGCACAGGGTGACAAACGTCCTGCTGCTCATCGGCGAACTCCTATCGCTTCCGGTAGCGCGTCACGGATAGGGACCGTGGGCGCCGAAGTGTGCGAAGATCACAGGGCACTAATATTGTTTTCGTTGTCTGGCGGGGGGGATGTTGAGCAGATTCCGATATTTCGCGACGGTCCGCCGGGCGATCTTGACGCCGGCGGCGGCGAGGGCGTCGGCGATCTGGTCGTCGTTGAGGGGGCAGGCCTTGTCCTCGCCGTCGATGACCTCCTGAAGCTTGGCCTTGATCGCGTCCCAGGCCACGTCCTCCCCGCCGGTGGTGGTCTTGCCGCCGGAGAAGAACATCCGCAGGGGGAAGATGCCCCGCGGGGTCTGGATATACTTGCCGGCGACGGCCCTGCTGACGGTCGCCACGTGCACGCCCACCTTGCGGGCGACGTCGGTCATCGGCAGCGGATGCAACGCCTCACGCCCCCGCTCCAGGAAGTCCTTCTGGACAACGAATACTTCCTCGATCACCCGGCGGACCGTCCGGCGCCGCTGGGCGATCGCTCCGATCAGCCACTGGGCCGAGCGGATGTTCTTGCGGAGGAAGTCGCGGGCCTGCACGTCGGTCTGCCTCTGGCGGACCATCTGCCGGTACAGGACGGACACCCGCAGCCCCGTGCCTTCGTCGTTCCGCATCACCACCACCACCTTGCCGTCCTCGTCCACGTCCACCACCGCGTCCGGGACGATGTAGGGCACGGGGTGATCGCCGATCAGCCTGCCCGGGTGCGGGTCCAGCCGCGCCAGGTGCGCCAGGGCCTCGCTGATCTGCCCGACCGACTTGCCCGTCCGGCGGGCGATCCGGGGAATGTGATTCAGCTCGATCTCGTGGTGGAACTCGGCCAGAAGCTGACGAGCGAGCCCGACGTCCTGCCCTGCCGATTCCTCGGCCGCCAGTTGCAGCAGGAGGCTCTCGCGGAGGTCCCGCGCCGCCACGCCGGGCGGGTCCAGGGCCTGGACCAGCGGCAGGGCGGTGGCCAGGACCTCGGGCGTGACGGGCGTCTGGCCGTCGCGGGCGAGCTCCTCCAAAGCGCCGCGCAGATACCCGTCGTCGTCGACGTTGAGGATGATCCTCTCGCCGGCGCGCTTGACGAGCGGTTCGGCCTCGACGAAGGCCCACTGCTCCATCATGTAGTCGGCGAGGCTCTG
>DASRZG010000337.1:0-2030 GCA_035686585.1 Phycisphaerae bacterium | reverse complement strand
GCGGCAGTTCTTTGGCTCAGCATGGGAGGACCTCCTCGCTTCCTGCGTGTTCGGGGGGGATGGTTCTCCGGCCGCATCGGGCCCGGATCAGCACCGCCTCGATGCGCGACGCCATCCGCCCCGCGGTGAAATCTTTGTCCGATTCCAACTGGCGCGGCAGGTGTCCGGACTGCCAGCGCAGGACGATCTGCTCGATGATCTCCGACAGCCGCCGCCCGCCGTCGTGCCCGTTCCCTGCCAGCCAGAACGTGTCGGCGTTGTGCCCGTGCAGCAGCTCTCGCACGGCCCGGCAGGTCCCTCGGGTCACCAGGATCGGCTTGCCGAGCCCGAGGTACTCAAAGAGCTTTCGCGGGATCTGAAGATCGCAGCCCGGACCGTCATGCCCGGCGACCACCCCGACGTCGGAGTCGTGGACGAATCGCAGGGCGGTTTCGTGCGGCAGCGGGCCCAGGATCTCCATCATGTCGCCGACCCCGAACCGGTCGGCCAGCTCGGCGAGGGGGCGTCCGTCGTAACAGTCCGGGCCGACCTGCCGGAACCGCAGCCGGCGGCGCAGATCCGGTCTGCGGCGCCCCAGGCGCGCCAGCGCCCGCAGCAGAGAGGCCGGAGACCGTCCCCCGTAGAAGCTCCCCACGTGGATAAACGAGAAGAACTCTCTGGTCGGCGGCGGAGGCAAGCGGCGAATCGCGTCGACTTCGGCGGCGTCATAGCCGTTATGGACGACGACGAATTTCCGTGCCTGCCGGGGATACCGGGCGATGAATTCGCGGCGGGCCGGGGCCGTGTTGCAGATGACGAAGGCGGCCCGGGCGACCATCCGCCCTTCCAGCCACCGGTCCGACCGCCGATGCGCGGCGTAGGGGAACTTGCGAAACGGGTTGGCCACCCACGGGTCCCGGCAGTCGGCGACCCAGGGCCGGCCCAGGAGCCGGGCCAGACTCAACCCCACCAGATGCGCAGTCCACATCGGGGCGGTGCTGTAAATGACGTGCGGGCGCGACCGCCACCCTTGCCGCGCGCCCGCTCCGATCGCCGGAACCAGCCAGCCGATTCGGCTGTCGGGAACGTGCAGCCACCAGGAGGCCCAGTCGCGGATCCTCGCGGCTATTCCCCCCCGACAAGCGGATGGCCGCCGGGGTCGCGGGCGCCCGGGCGATCCAGGCGCCCCCTCGGGCCGGGGTCCAGAGCCCGTTCGATGCACGCCGAACCAGGGGGCGATCCGAAGCACCGGAAGGCCCTCGGGAACTTTGCGCAGCAGGCCCTCGTCGATGGTCTGGGAGGGGTCCGGCGGCATGGTCAGGACAACCACCTCATGCCCATCCGCCACCAGCCGCCGGCACAACGCCGTGGTCCTGTGCACCGCCGCGGCGTTGACCGGGGGAAAACTGCTGCAGATGATCCACACTCGCATCTTCACCGCTTCGATCTCCATGCCGGGCGGAACCCCCCGCCACCCAGTCCGATCGCCAGGAGACGGACCCTCTGAAATGCGGCCGCACGTTCCTCACCGGACAGGAATACGTACAGCGCGATCGGCACGTACAGCGCGAGAAGGACGCCCGCGGTCCCGAAGAATGCGCCCCACGATCGGGGGCTTACCACCAGCCGGGCGGACAGGCACAAGAGGGCGAACAGGGCGCCGGCCAGGACCGCGGGAAGGACCAGCTTGTCGAGGAACGCCCGGACACGCAGGCCGAGGCGGCGGCGGGCGAGCACGAGCGTCGCCGATCCGCCGAACAGGACGTAGGGCACGGCCGTTCCGGCGGCCACGCCGTAAATGCCCCATCCCAACAGCAGCACGAACGCCAGGCTGCAGAGCAGGTTCAGCGCCGCGTCGGCCAGGCCGATCATCGCGGTTGCGCGGACATACCCCACGGCCGTCACGCCCATCGTGGACGCCCAGCGCAGGACGCTCGCCACCTGCACAACGGAAAGGATCAACAGGATCCTCCCGCTGGCCTCGAACCCCGGGCCCAGCCAGAGGCGGATGAAATTGTCGCCCAAGGTCATGAACCCGACGAACAGGGGAA
>DASRZG010000336.1:0-2245 GCA_035686585.1 Phycisphaerae bacterium | reverse complement strand
TGGCATCTCCCCAAGATCCAGGCTCCGACCGGGTGGGACGTCACCACCGGCTCCTCCAGCGTCATCATCGCCTTTGTGGACTCCGGCGTGGACACCAACCACCCGGACCTGGCCGGCCGCATCTGGAATAACCCCAGTCCTGGCACCGACCCGGAGGGCATGTACTTCGAGGACTTTCACGGCTGGAGCTTCGTGGACGGCAACAACAACGTGCAGCCCGTGCCGGGCGGCGGGGACAACGACACCGTGTCGCACGGCACGCTGACCGCCGGGCTCGCCGCCGCCATCGGCAATGAGGGCTACGGCACCGCGGGCGTAAGCTGGCAACCCAAGATCATGGAGTGCAAGGTCTTCGACGCCGGCGGCAACGGCGCCAGCAACTCGATGATCGTGGAGGCCATGGACTACGCGGTGGCGCGCGGGGCAAAGGTCATCAACCTGAGCCTGGGGACACAGGGCACCTTCGAGTCGATCTACACCCCGGCGGTCCGTGCTGCGTATGAGGCCGGAGTCGTCGTAGTCGCGGCCGCCGGCAACAACACCACCGCCTTCAACAACAACAGCACCTCCTGGAGTTCGCCAGTCTGCAACGACAGTGACGCCACGCATCCGGGCGCCAACTGGGTGCTCGGCGTGGCCGCGACGGACCAGTTCGACCGCAAGTCCGATTTCTCCAACTGGGACAGCTCGACGGCCAAGACCTTCGTGGACGTCGCCGCGCCCGGCACAGTGGTGTACGGAACCGTCTTCCAGGACGGGTCGCCCCAGTTCAGCGCCTTCTGGGGCACCAACAGCGGCACCTCGTTCTCCGCCCCGATCGTCGCGGGGCTGGCCGCGCTGGTCCTCTCCCAGCACCCGACCTACACGCCCGCGCAGGTCATAGCCACCATCCGCGGCAACGCGGACAACATTGACAGCGTCTCGGGCTACCCCGGGATGCTCGGCGGCGGACGGGTGAACATGGCGCGGGCGCTGGACGTGGTCTCGCCGCCGCAGGCCGTGACCAACGTCCAGGCCGCCGACACTCTGGGCGACTCCGGCGGCAGCATCACCGTGACCTGGCTCAAGTCCGGGGATGACGGCGCCGGCGCGAACAGCGTGACCGGGTACACCCTCTTGCGCCGCGAGGGCGTGGGCGGGGCCTTCGCCTCGGCGGGCAGCGTCGCCGCGGGCGTGCAGCAGTATCTCGACACTACCACCACCGACGGCGTGCCGTACTATTACAAAGTGCGGACCTTCGCGGGCGCGCTCTTCAGCGATTCGAGCATTGTCGGCCCGGCGCAGTCGCGCGACGACTCGCCGCCGGCGAAGATCACCACGCTGGCCGCGGTGGACCGCCCCGCGGACAGCGGCGGGGCGATCAACCTGACCTGGACCTACACCCCGCCCGCCGACTTCGCCGCCTATCGCCTCTACCGCGACGCCTACGCCTTCACCACCGTTGCCGGCCGGACGCCGATCCAGACGATCACCGATTCCGGGGCCACCGGCTATACCGACGCGACCGTGACCGACGGCGCCGACTACTACTACGCGCTGACCGCGGTGGACCAGAGCGGCAACGAGAACCCCAGCGTGACCGCGGTGGGGCCGGCGCAGTCGTACCCCAACCAGCCCGTGGTCTTCCCGGCCGGGGTGCAGCTCCTGGGGACGCCGGTAGTGCCGGCGGACGGGGACCCGGCGACGCTCTTCGGCCTCCCCCAGGCGGGCCTGCACTACGCGCGCTACAACACGGTCGGGGCCGCGTACCTGTACTACACCACGCCCGTGCCCGCGGACCGCAAGCTGGCGCTCGGCGCGGGCTTCTGGCTCGAGCTGCCGGGGGAGACGACGATCACGCCCGCCGGCGCCTCGGCCCCCGCCGGGGATCTGCCGGTCAGCGTGCTGCCGGGCTGGGACCTCTTCGGCAATCCCTTCTTTGGCGCCTTTGACTTCTCCACCTGCACCGTCCGCTACAACGGCAGCACCATGGACCTGTACTCGGCGCAGACGGCGGGGCTGCTCAACAGCGTCGCGTGGGTGTACCAGGACGGCGGGTACGCCATGGTCAACGGCGGGACGGCCGGGGCCACGGTGGCGCCCTGGCAGGGCTTCTGGGTGCGGGGCCTGCAGGCTTGCACGCTGATCCTGGCGCGGCCGGTGGGGGGCACCGGCGCGGCGGGGGTGCGGCCCCTGACCGTCCGCCCGGCGAGTCCCACCAAGCCCGTAGTGGCCTGGCAGGTGCGCCTGACGGCCCAGGCCGGAG
>DASRZG010000335.1:0-15679 GCA_035686585.1 Phycisphaerae bacterium | reverse complement strand
GCGGAAACGATGGGCTACCGATTCGACGCCCGGAACGTTAAAATGCCCTGTCGAGGCATTCGCTGGTAACACAGGAGCCGGACACCGCTATGGACAAGCTCGACGAGTTGGAGAGTCAGAGCATCTACATCATCCGGGAGGCGAACTACCACTTCGGCAACCTGGCGATGCTGTGGTCGATCGGCAAGGATTCGACCACGCTGCTGTGGCTGTGCCGCAAGGCCTTCTTCGACCGCATCCCCTTCCCGGTGCTGCACATCGACACGAGCTTCAAGTTCCAGGAGATCTACGAGTTCCGCGACCACTACGCGAGGCAGTGGAACCTGGACCTGCGGGTCGCCCGCAACCAGGAGGCCATCGCCCGCGGCATGTGCAGCACGTTCGGGCAGAAGCTGGACTGCTGCAACGAGCTGAAGACCAACGCCCTGAAGCAGGCGATCGCCCAATACGGGTTCGACGGCCTGCTGCTGGGCATCCGCCGCGACGAGCACGGCATCCGGGCGAAGGAGCGGTACTTCTCGCCCCGCAACGAGCAGTTCAAGTGGAACTACGAGGACCAGCCGCCGGAGCTGTGGGACCAGTACAAGTCCCAGGCCGACGGCGACACCCACATCCGCATCCACCCGCTGCTGCACTGGACGGAAAAGGACATCTGGCGGTACGTCAAGCGGGAGGACATCCCCTTCGTGGATCTGTACCGCTCCGCCGGCGGCCAGCGCTACCGCTCCATCGGCTGCGAGAGCTGCTGCAGCCCGGTCGAGAGCACCGCCACCACCATCGACGAGATCATCGCCGAGTTGGAAACGAGCCGCCACGGCGAGCGCGAGGGCAGGGCGCAGGACAAGGAAGACGCCTACACCATGCAGAAGCTCCGCTCGCTGGGGTACATGTGAGCGCGCGCCGCCGGAGAGACCGATGAGCAAAGAGCATTTGAAATTCGTCGTCGTCGGCAGCGTCGACCACGGCAAGAGCACCCTGATCGGGCGGTTCCTGTACGACACCGGGTCGCTGTCCGAGGCCCAGATGGACACGATCCGCAAGCTCTGCGGCGACAACGACGAGGCCGTCGAGTTCGCCTACGTCCTGGACCACCTGGAAGAGGAACGGACCAAGCACGTCACCATCGACACCACCCAGACGTTCTTCTCCAGCGAGTCGCGCGACTACGTGATCATCGACGCCCCGGGCCACAAGGAGTTCCTCAAGAACATGATCACCGGCGCCTCGCAGGCCTCCGCCGCCCTGCTGCTGCTGGACGTGGACGAGGGCGTCCGCCAGCAGACCCGGCGCCATGCCTACATGGTCCGCCTGCTGGGCATCAAGCAACTGGTGGTCGTGCTGAACAAGATGGACCGCGTCGACTTCCGCCAGGACGCCTTCGACCGCGCCGCCGCCGACATGACCGAACTGCTTGGGCGCGTCACGCTGGATCAACTGGCCGTCATCCCCGTGGCCGCCCTGGCGGGCGAGAACGTCGTCCGCCGCTCGGAGGAGATGCCCTGGTACGACGGGCCGACGGTGATCGAGGCCCTGGACCTGCTGCACGCCGACGTGGCCGACGAATCGCTGCCGCTGCGCCTGCCCGTCCAGGACGTCTACGAGATCGACGGGGAGAAGGTCGCGGTCGGCAAGGTCGCCAGCGGGAAGATCTCGGCCGGGCAGACCGTCCGGCTGGCCCCGGGCGGCCAGGAGGTGAAGGTGGCGGGCCTGCGCAAGTTCGAAGGCCCCATCGCCTCGGCCTCGGCCGGCGAGTCCATCGGCTTCACCGTCTCCGGCAACGGCCGGCTGACGCGAGGGCAAACCCTCTGCTCGGCCGACGACGTGCCGGCCCAGGACACCTCCGTCACCGCCCACGTCTTCTGGATGAGCCCCCAATCGCTGCGGAAAGGCGAGCGGATCGCCCTGCGCCTGGCCACTCAGGAGATTCCCTGCGTGGCCGAGCGAATCGCCAACCGGATGAACGCCGGGACGCTGGCGATCCTGGACGCCGACGCCGACGAGCTCGCCAACACCGAGGTCGCCGAGGTAACCCTGACCGCCGACGAGCCCATCCAGCACGAAAGCTTCACCCGCATCGCCGAGATGGGCCGGCTCGTCCTGATGCGAGGCCCCGACATCGTCGCGGGGGGCATCCTGACTTGACGTTCCCTGGGCCTTTTGGTGGCACAGGTTTCCAACCTGTGCGGGCATGCCATCTCATCACACAGGTTGAAAACCTGTGCCACCTCATGCCAGGAAGTCGCTGATCGTCCCCGCCACGTGGGCGATCTGCTCGTCCGTCAGCTCCGGGAACATCGGCAGGGCGAGCGTCTCGGCCGCGGCCCGTTCGCTCTCGGGGAAATCGCCCGCGGCGTGGCCCAGCGACCGGAAGCACTCCTGCTGGTGCAGGCTCAGCGGGTAGTAAATGGCCGTGGCGATGTCGTGGGCGGCCAGGTGCGCCCGCAGCTCGTCCCGCCGCCCGGGGACGCGGACGACGTAGTAGTTGAAGGTATGAACGTTCTCCGGGCGGACGGCCGGGGTCACCACGCCTTCCACGCCCGCCAGCAGCTCGCCGTAGCGGGCGGCGTGAGCCTGGCGCCGCTGGATCCAGCGGTCCAGGTAGCCCAGCTTTACCGTCAGCGCCGCCGCCTGGATGCTGTCCATGCGGAAGTTGCCGCCGACGTACCGGTGGTAGTACCTCTCCGTCTCCCCGTGCAGCCGGATGGCGGACATCCTCGCCGCCAGGTCCTCATCCCGCGTCACGATCATCCCCGCGTCCCCCATCGCCCCGAGCGTCTTGGTGGGGTAGAAGCTCAGGCACCCGGCCGTTCCGACCGACCCCGCCTTGCGCCCCCTGCCGACGGCGCCGATGGCCTGGGCGCAGTCCTCGATCACGGCCAGCCCGTGGCGGCCCGCCACGGCCATGACCGCCTCCATGTCCGCCATCTGCCCGTACAGGTGGACGGGCAGGATCGCGCGCGTCCGCTCGGTGATCGCCGCCTCGATCCGGTCCGGGTCGATGTGGAAGGTGTCCGGGACGATGTCGACGAAGACGGGCCTGGCACCGACCCGCCAGACGGCCCCCGCCGTGCCGAAAAAGGTGAACGGGGTGGTGATCACCTCGTCGCCGGGCCCGATCTCCAGGGCCATCAGCGAGCACAGCAAGGCGTCGGTCCCACTGGAGACGCCCACGCCGGCGACGCAGCCGCAATAGGCCGCCACCTGCGCCTCCAGCTCCCGAACGGCCGGGCCGTTGCAGTAGGCGTGCGTCGCCATCACGGCGGCGACCGCGGCCTCGATCTCCTTGCCCACCAGCTCAAACTGCGCTGCCAGATCCAACGGCGGAACTTTCATGACATCCTTTCCAGACCGGGCGGCCCCTCCGGCCCGCCCCTGTTCGCCGGCCATTATAGATGCCCTGGTTGAGACACACTAGCGCGGGTGGCACACGTCTTCCGGGTGGCTGGATGGTCCCGTTCCTTTGCCAGGCCCGAAGGGCCGTTGGCATTTGGCCGGGGGCGCCAGCCCCCGGAAGCCGGCTCTCCCAGTCCTTGGAGCCCCGGAGGGGCGATGGAGGAATGGAGGAATCGGCTCGCACGGTTTCTCTCCATCGCCCCTTCGGGGCTCTGTACAGTAAGGAGCATCGGTTCCGGGGGCTGGCGCCCCCGGCCAAACGCCTCCGGCCCTTTCGGGCCTCGTGCATGGTCAGGGAACTCCAGGCGTATGGCGACGGTCTTCCCCGCCAAGGAGGGGAGGCCCCAGCCCGCCCCACGGGCATGCCCCACAGACGCCCTCAAGCCAAACAACGGCCCCAACAGGGCAGGCTTGGGGGTGCCGCCCGGCCCGCCCCGGGGGCGATTCCCATCACGCGCCCCTTCCGGCGAACCGATATGAAGGACACGAAGTACTACACACCAACCGGCCGACAGGCCGGGAGTTGTTGTTCATGATCCGGAAACTGCTGAGCAAGATCGATTCGGACAAGGCCGTGGTGGGCGTGATCGAGCTGCTCCAGTCCCAGGGCGCCAAGGTGGACTACAACGACCCGCACGTGCCCCGCACGCACCGGATGCGCGAGCACGACCTGAAGATGACCTCCGTCCCGCTGACCGCCGCCGCCCTGAAAAGGTACGACGCGGTCCTGATCAGCACCGACCACTCCGCCTACGACTACCAGTTCGTGGTCGATCACGCTACACTGGTGGTCGATACCCGCAACGCCACGGCCAACATCCGGCGCGGGCGGAAGAAGATCGTCAAGGCGTGACGCCGTGAATATCTCCATTGCGGATTTCGGATTTCGGATTGCGGATTGGAGAAACAACATGGGCCGCGGAGACGCAGAGGGCACAGAGAGAAGAGGACTTCGGACGGAATGAAAACGGACGCCACAGGCTTCTTCTAACCTCTCCGTTCTCTGCGTCCTCCGCGCCTCTGCGGCCAGTTTCTTTTTCTCAATCCGCAATTCGCAATCCCCAATCCGCAATTGAATAATCCGCGATGTGAGAATTCGTCCTCCGTGTCGCGGCGAACCCGACCTGAGGAGGCCCCATGTCCGCCAACGTGATCACCGGCGTCATCCTGGCCGGAGGCCAGGGCAAACGGATGCGCTCGACGGATCGGCACAAGGTGTGCTTCCCCATCGCCGGGGTGCCGGCGATTGTCCGCACGGTCGGGATGCTCAAGAGCGTCGGCGTCGCCCGTGTGCTGGTGGTGGTCGGGCAGATGGCCGAACAGGTCATCACCACCGTGGCCGCCGCCCACCCGGACGTCGCGTTCGTCTTCCAGGGGTCCCCGCGCGGGACCGGGCACGCCGCCGCCTGCGCCGCCGCCCACCTCCGCGCCGGCGGCTACGACGGGCAGGTGGTCGTGACCATGGGCGACAAGATCATCCAGCCGCACGTGCTGGCCGGGCTGATCGAGCGGCACGCCGAAAGCGGCGCCGACCTGACGCTGACCGCCCTGCCCAAGTCCGACGGCTCCACCGCCGGCCGGGTCGTCGCCGACGCCCGGGGGCGGGTCCTGGGCATCGTCGAGCTGCCCGACATCCGCCGGGCGGTCGAGAAACGCCGCCGGATCCGCCTGGCCGGCAAGCTCATGACCGGCCGGCAGGTCGAGGCGGCCAGCGAGCGGGTGAACGCCTCGCTGTACCTGTTCCGCGCCGCCGCCCTGTACGACGCCCTGGCCGCCCTGAGCGACCAGAACGCCCAGGGCGAGCTGTACCTGACCGACGCGCCCGAAATCCTCGCCGCCGGCGGGGGGGCGGTGGACGTGTTCGACTCGGTCCAGCCCGAAGACCTGATGGCCTACAACACGCCCGAGGAGCTGCTGGCGATCGAAGAGGTTTTCCGCAAGCGCCAGGCCGGGCGGCGAACGATCGTGGCCCGGCCCGCCCGGCTGCCCGCCAAGAGCTACCGCAAGGCGTCGGAGTGGCTGAAGATCGT
The DNA here is from genome assembly GCA_035686585.1 of Phycisphaerae bacterium. Taxonomy (GTDB): domain Bacteria; phylum Planctomycetota; class Phycisphaerae; order SM23-33; family SM23-33; genus DASRZG01. Next base: position 10,256 of record DASRZG010000335.1, on the reverse strand, counting down.
CCAGGCCGACTCCCCCCGCCTCCGCCGGACGATGCGCGACATCTACGGCCCGGACGAGGGGCTGCTCGCCGAGCGGCGCAAGGCCATGGCGGCCGTGCTGGAGGAGTTCGTCCGCCTCCACGGACCCGACCGCAAGGCCGTGCTCGTCCGCGCCCCGGGGCGGATCAACCTCATGGGCCGGCACGTCGACCACCGCGGCGGCTACGTCAACGTCATGGCCATCAGCCGGGAGGTCGTGCTGGCCGCGGCCCCCCGCGACGACGACGCGGTCACCCTGGCCAACGTCAACCGGCGCGAGTTCCCCCACCGCGACTTCCGCATCGGCGAGCTGCTGCGGTCGGCGGACTGGATGGGGTGGATGGACTACATCAACTCCACCACCGTCCGGCAGGTGCTGGAGGCGCAGCGCGGCGACTGGAGCAACTACGCCAAGGCGGCGGTCCTCCGGCTGCAGCACGCCTGCCCGGACCACCGGCTTCGGGGAATGGACTGCGTGGTCGCCGGCAACATCCCGATGGGCGCGGGGCTTTCCAGCTCCTCGGCGATCGTGGTGGCGATGGCCGAGACCGCCACGCTGCTGAACGGGTTGGACCTGACCACGCAGCAGTTCGTGGACCTGTGCGGCGAGGGCGAGTGGTTCGTGGGGTCCCGCGGGGGCAGCGCCGACCACGCCGCCATCCGCAGCGGCGAGCGGGGGCGCGTCGCCCGAGTGGGCTTCTTCCCCTTCCGCATCGAGCGGACGTTCCCCTTCCCTGACGAGCTGTCGCTGGTGATCGCCAACAGCCACATCCGCGCCGCCAAGAGCGAAGGCGCCCGCGATACCTTCAACCACCGTGTGGCCGCCTACAACCTGGCCGAGATGCTCATGCGGAAGCGCAGCGCCCTGCTGGCGTCCATGGAGCACCTGCGGGACGTGGACCCGGAGGCCCTGGACGTCTCGCCCGCCGAGGTGTACCGGGCGATCAAGCGCCTCCCCCCCCAGATCGGCCGGCGGGACGCCTTCCGGCTGCTCGGGGAGCACCGCGACCGCCTGGAGGTCCTGTTCGACACCCACCGCGCCGTCGGGCCCTACCGCCTCCGGGACGTGGCCATGTACGGCATCGCCGAGTGCCGCCGCAGCGACGTCTTCGCCGACCTGCTGGCCGGGGGGAGGCTGGACGAGGTCGGGCGGATGATGCGGATCAGCCACGACGGCGACCGGGTGGTCGAGCACCGCGACGGCCAGGCCGTGCCGTTCGCCCCCTCCTACGCCGACGGGCGGCTCGACCGGCTGATCCTGGACGCCGCCAGCGAGGACCCCATCCGCCAGGCCCGCGCCGCCTTGCCCGCCCAGCCGGGACGGTACGCCTGCTCCACGCCGCGGATCGACTACATGGTCGACCTGGCCCGCGCCCAGGAGGGCGTCATCGGCGCCCAGCTCGCCGGCGCCGGACTCGGCGGCTGCTGCATGATCCTGGTCCGCACCGGCTTCCTGGCCAAGGTCCTGTCCGCCCTCCGCCGCGGCTACTACCGCGTCCACCGCCTGCCCTTCGACGTCCACGTCTGCCAACCCGTCGCCGGCAGCGGGGCAATCAGCGTGTAGGGTCATTGCGGAAGCATGCGAATCCGCAAGCGTTGCCGGCTCGTCCCGCCGGATGTCTCGAGTGTGGGGCGCAACCGATAGCGCGACGTGACACTACCCGCAGCCTGGACCCTATTACTGTCGTGATGGGCCGGCAACGCTTGCGGGTTCGCAAAACGCCTCAGCGACCTTCGACGTCCCCATGGGCGGTGCCCCGCATTCCGCAAGTGTGCGTTATAATGGGGCTTGGCGAAAACCAACGTCATGCCCCCTCTAGATGGACATACCGGATGGGTCGTGCGCGTGCTGATCGGCGTCGTGTGCGCCGCCAGCGCGGCGCGCCCAGCCGAGCTGACCGGCTACGAGCCGCTGGCCGACTGGGCGTCCCTGCCGCGGGCGCAGACGGGGGTAGTGGCGGGGCTGGTCAGCAGCTACGACCGCTCCGGCGGCAATGACGACTTCAACCAGTACGAATCGCCCGAAGGTCTCCAGACCGGCAACGTGGAGACGATCGTGGCCACGCTCGCCGGGCCGGGGGTGCTGACGCGCTTCTGGATGCCCCACGTAGCCGCGGGGGCGGGCTTCCCGGTCCGCATCACCATCGACGGGACGACCGTGATCGACACCGACAGCAAGGCCCTGCTGAGCGGATCATACGCCCACATGGCCGCCCCGCTGGTGGGGTCGCTGATCGGCGGGCAGGTCAGCTACGAGCCGATCGCCTTCGCCGAGTCGGTGGTGATCGAATCGGCCAACTACGCCTCCGGCGGCTGGGCGAAAACGCATCACTACTACCAGTACGGCTACCGGCAGTTCACCGCGGGCCAGACGGTAACGCCTTACACGGGTACGCCTTCCGAGGCCCAGCAGGCGGCGCGGACGGCGGCGGCGACCGTCCTGGCCAACGCCGGCGCCAACCCGGCCGGGGCGGATCCGTCGGCGACCGTCCTGTCGACCGCGGGCGGCAGCATCGCCCCCGGGGAGTCGCTGCCTCTGGCGTCGGCAACCGGCGCGGGGCGGATTCGCCGGCTTACGGTGAAGATGGCGGGCGCGACCGACGCGGAGCTGGACGGACTGAGCCTGCGGGTCCGCTATGACGGGCAGGCCGAAGCCGCCATCGACGTGCCGGTGTCGCACTTCTTCGGGGCCGGACACGAACGGGCGGACTACGCCTCCCTGCCGCTGGGGGCCGACGCGGAGGGCGGCTTCTACTGTTACTGGCCTATGCCCTTCCGCCGCGGGGTGACGGTGGAGCTGGTCAACCGGACCGGCTCGCCGGTGGCGATCGAATCGGCGGAGGTGGAGTGCGCGTCCGGGGGCGTCTCGGACAAGGACGGCTACCTCCACGCCGCCTTCAGCGAGCAGACGCTGCCGGGCGGGCAAGCCGGGCAGTTCCACACGCTGCTGGACGTGGCGGGCAGCGGCCACTACGTGGGCAACCTGCTGTGGGTGGAGCGTGACGGGACGGCGCGGGGCATACTGGAAGGCGACGACGTGATCGTGGCCGACGGGCGGACGCTGTACGGCACGGGCCTGGAGGACGCGTACAACGGCGGGTACTACTACAATCACGTGCTCGTCCAGGACACGCCCGACGACCCGCCCCGGCCCGAGAGCGGCACGGGCCCGCTATCCGGGCTGCTGCACATGGACGACGCCGATTTCGGCGACGGCTTCGTCCGCACCGACCAGTACCGCTGGCTGGTCCCCGACGCCGTGCCCTTCACCGACCACATCCAGGTGCTCCAGGAGTACTACCCCGACGCCCACGACGCGGCCTTCGGCTCGGCCGCCTTCTATTACCTCCTGCCCCCCCCGCCGCTGCCGGCCGACGCCAACTTCGACGGCGTGGTCGGCATCGCCGACCTGGTGTCCCTGGCGGACCACTACGGGCAGGCCGGCGCCGGCTGGATGGGCGGGGACTTCAACGACGACGGGACGACCGGGATTGCCGATCTGAGCCTTCTGGCGGATCACTACGGGCGGACCGAGTCCGGGGGGACGGTGCCGGCCCCGCCGGCTGCGGCCTGGATGGCGGCCGGGACCGCCCTGCTGACGGGAAGGCGCCGCCGGCGGTGACGTGACGCCAGGTCTCGTACCCCTCCTTCGACACCCTGGGCCGGGCGGCCAGCAGACCCTCCACCATCGCGGCGGCGCGGATCAGGCCGAACACCGCCAGGGCCCCCGCCGCCCCGAGGCAGTTCCATACCACGTCCGACCACTGCGGCGTCCGCGTCGACAGCAGCCGCTGGGCGAGCTCCCCCATCGAGGCGACGGCGGCCGCCGCGACGGCGCATGCCGCGGCGGCGGCGAAACGCCCCCGCGCCAACTGCCAGAACAGCACCCCCGCCAACACGAACGTTCCGAACAGGTGCAGCGGCCCGTCGCCGTAGCGGGCGGCCAGGATCGACCAGGCGGTCGGACACAGCATCCGCTGAAGGCCCATCACCGCCAGCGTCACGGCGAACGCGCACACCACCACCCACCCGTGGAACCTCCGGACCCGGTGGACCATCATGTGCGGCATCAACCCCAGCGCGATCGCGGCCACGACCGCCGCCGACGGCACGGTCAGCCCGCCCGGCGCCAGCAGCGAACACCCCGCCACCAGGACCACCGCCGCCCAAAGGGCCGCCCGCCCCTGGTCGCCCGGCGCCGACAACCGGCACGCCCACAGGCTGCGAACCAGCGCCGTCACGATCCCTCCGGCCAGCAGCGCCACCCCCACCCAACCCGCGGACGCGCCGATGGTCCACACCCCGGCCGAAGCCGGGTCGATGGGAACGACCCCCTCGCCCCACAGCCGGACGCTCCCCAGCCACGGCGGCACGGACAGGCCCAGGCGGACCACGCCCGCCGCGGCACAAGCGGCCAGGATGGCCCCGGACGCCAGCAGGCGCCGCCGGCCGGGGAAGATCCCGCCCGCCAGCAGCAGCGCCGCCCCCGCGGCGGCGGCGGCGACCACCCCGCCGGCGGCACAGCCCGGGTGGCGGACCACCAGCAGCGCCGCCAGCAGCGCCGCGGCGCCGATCCGCGCCACCGCGCCGTACCGCCGCAGGCTATCGGGCACGAACGGCAGCAACCGCTCCGCCGGCTCCTCGGGCATCCGCAGCGGCGCCAGGAGCATGCCCACCCCGGCCAGCCCGCCCAGCGTCACCGCCGGCGCGCCGGCCGGCGACGGCGACGTGCACAGCCTCAGCACCGCCCCCGCCGCCACGAACCCGCCCAGGCCCGTCAACATCCATCGCATGTGAACGACCCGGCCCAGGACGTCCTGGGCCAGCAGCACCAGCAGGGACAGCGTCATCAGCCGCATCAGCAGGTCGCTGTCGATCGAGCCGAGAATCGCCGCCGGCGCCGCCCGGCCGGCGGCACGGGGCAGCAGCAGGTGCCCCAGCAGCACGATCACCGCCGCGGCGGCGAACGGGTGCAGCAGGTGGGCGGGGACGTCCCGGTCGCCCAGGACCGCCCGCCAGTACAGCCATCCCGCCCACAGCGCCATCGCCGCCAGGATCATGACCGCCCAGCCCGCGCTGGACGGGCGCGTCATCCCCGCGCCGCCCACCACGCCCAGCACCAGCACCGCCGCCAGCACCAGGTATCGCAGGACGGTCGCGGTCGCCTCGCCACACCTGCCGGCGCCCGGCGGCTCCCGCGACGGCGCGGATTGGTTGTCCATGAGTTGCACAAGGGTCCTATCGGCTGATTCGGGAAGGGGTCCCAGCTACGGCACCAGGAATGAATCGGTCGGCGCGGCGGGCATGCTCTGGATGTCGATCCTGCCGGCGGAGCGGTCCTCGCCGGCCCAGACGGTGTAGATGTTGTCCCCCGCCACCCCGACGGCGGGCGCGTCGGCCCATTCGATGGCGCCGGTGATGCGGGCGACGTTCTGGCCCGCCTGGCGGTGGTTGCGGCTGTTGGCGCGCTGGGCGGCGATGCCGACGGGCACCCCGCAGGCGTCGGCGGAACAGCCGTCGCCGCATTTGAGCCCGGACGTGTACGCGACAAACGGCGTCCGGTCCGCCAGCAGCGCCATCGCCGGATCGGCCGAGGCCGTCAGCGGGTACCCCGGCACGCCGTCGGACCGCCGGCTGAACTGGAGGTGATAGCTGTAGCTGAACCGGCCCACGTAATCGGCGCCGTGGCCGACGGCGAAATCGTGGCAGGCCTTGCCGTTGACGTGCAGCGGGGCGGGGCGGTCCTCCGTGTCCGGGCAGATCAGCGAAGCCGGCGTCACGTACTCCAGGCGGACGGCGTGGAAGAGGTTCCGGCTGTTGCTGATGCCGTGCGGGAACGCCCGCCATGCCTGCAGGCCGATCACGTCGAACCGCCAGACCTTCGGGCCCACGTGAACCTGGGGAAAGGCCCCTCCGTTGTCGGAGGCGTACAGCAGCATGCCCCCCGCCGCCCGGGAGAGGTTGGCCGCACAGCCTGCCCGGCGGGCCTGCCATCCCGACCGCGCCAAGGCCGGAAGAATTACCGCCACCAGCACGCCCGAGCATGCCAGCACGCACGCCTGCTCCACCAGCGTCATCCCCGACGCGGCGGGCCGGGGCGGGTCGATCCTCGTCGTGGGTTGTCCGGACACGGGCGCGCTCCTGTGGGGCCTGCCGCAATGTGCATCGGCCGGAGCCGGGGCCCTCTTGAACGCTCGGGCCGATCCCCGTGACGGCGGAGAGCCGGAAATGCTATAGTGCCCCCACGACATGACGCTCGCCGGCGACGCCAACCCGACTCCCACCGGCCCGGTGGCCGTGATCAGCGACGTGCACCTGGCTTGGCGGCGGCGCTGGCGAAGGCGGGTAAACCGCCTCAGGCCGCTGTGGGCGGGGGCGGCGGCGGTGGTGTTCAACGGCGACACGCTCGACCGGACCACGTCGGCCCGGCCCGAGAGGGCGCGCGAGGTGCTCGACCACATCCGCCAATGCTGCGCCGCCGACGGCGCCGAGGCGGTCTTCGTAGGGGGCAACTCCGACTTCGACGCCGTCGAGGACGATCACGCCGTCCTGGCCGGCGGCGCGGTGCTGGCCACGCACGGGCACGTCCTCCTGCCGGGGATCTGCCCCTGGCGGTCCACGGCGGCCAACCTCCGCCGCGCCCGCCAGCAGGCCCTGGAGGAGTTGCCCCCCGACCAGCGCCAGACCCTCGCCGGGCAACTGCACGCCGCCCGGATGGGGCTGGTCCGGGGCATGCGCCCCTTCGACCCCCGCCGCCGGGACCTGGTCCTGCCGGTCCTGCGCCTGTGGAGCTTCCTCCACAGGCCCGACCGCGCCCTGTGCATCCTGGGCGTCTGGCGCGACACGCCCGCCCGGGCGGCCGAATTCCTCCGCCGGTACTGCCCGCGGGCGCGGGTGATCCTCATCGGCCATACCCACCGGCCCGGCGTCTGGCAGGTCGGCGAGCGGTGGGTGATCAACACCGGCAGCGTCCGCAGCGCCTGGCGGCCTCTGGTGGCGAGGGTGGAAGGGCGGACCGTCATCGTCCGGCGCGCCCGGGCCCGGGCGGGGCAACTCCACCCCGGCGCCACCCTGGCCGAGATCACCCTCTGAGCGCTACCCGCCCCGCTTTCTCCGGCTGGTGGCGGTCTTGATCCCCTTGTTCAGGGCCTGGTCGATCTGGCGGATGGCCTGCTGGAGGCGCTTTTCGTTCTCCACCAGCGCCACCCGCACAAAGCCCTCGCCCTGCTCCCCGAAGGCCCTGCCGGGCGAGACCACCACCTTCGCGTCGTCCATCAGCCGCAGGGAAAAGTCGATCGTGCCCTGCCCGGCCAAGTGCTCTTCCCGAACGCGGGCCCAGACGAACATCCCACCCCGCGGCGAGGCGACCTCCCAACCCACGCGGCGGAGGCCCTCCACCACCACGTCGCGCCGCCGCTGGTATCGCTGGGCCTGCTCGGCGACGGCGTAGTCGCACTGGCGCATGGCGATGATGCTGGCGATCTGGATGGGTTGGAAGATGCCGTAGTCGTAGTAGCCCTTGATGGTCTTCAGCGCCCGGATCATCTCGGCGTTGCCCGCGCAGAAGCCGATCCGCCAGCCGGCCATGTTGTAGGGCTTGGACATGGTGATGAACTCCACGCCCACGTCCTTGGCCCCGGGCGCCTGGAGGAAGGAAGGCGCCTTGTAGTCGTCGAAGCACGTCCGCCCGTAGGCGAAGTCGTGGATGACGTAGACGCCCGTCCGGCGGGCCAGGTCGGTGACCGCCTCGAAGAAGGCGGCGCTGTCGACCGTCATGGCGGTGGGGTTGTGGGGATAGTTCAGGATCAGGCACTTGGGCCGGGGGTACAGGTGCTGGACCACGTACGCGACGCGGGAGAGAAACTCCTCATCATTGCCCAGCGTGACGTTGATGATGTTCGCCCCCGCCAACGCGACGGCGTAGACGTGGACGGGGAAGTACGGGTCCGGCACCACCGCGGTGTCGCCCGGGCCCATCATCGCCAGGCACAGGTGGCTGAAGCCCTCCTTCGAGCCGATGCAGGCGATGACCTCGGTGGCCGGGTCCAGCCGGACGTCGTAGAGCTTGCGGTACATCTTCGCCACGTCGCGGCGGAGGTTCAGCAGCCCGTCGGAAGGGCTGTAGCGGTGGTTCCGCGGGTCGCGGGCGGCCTCGCAGAGCTTCTCCACCACCTCCACCGGCGCCCCGTCCAGCGGGTTGCCCATGCCCAGGTCGATAATGTCCACGCCCTCGACCCGCTGCTGGTGCTTCATCGCATTGAGCTTGCCGAACAGGTACGGCGGGAGCCGCCGGAGCCGCTCGGCCACGTTCACGTTCCACTGCTCGCCCATCGCTGCCGCCTCGATACGCACTGACCCAGGCCGCCGGCCCGTCGCCGGAGTAACTGATACTATATCGCCCTGAAACCCCCCTCACCACAGGTCGACCCGCCGCCGCCCGCTCGCGTGGGGAAACGGGCCCTGATACAATCCCCCGCGAGGTGAACGCCATGGCCGAACCGCCGAAGGTAGTCTGTCTGAGCATCGACGGGGTCCCGCACGCCCTGCTGGGCCGGCTGATGGACGAGGGGCACATGCCGGCGATGGCCCAGCTCTGCGCCCGTCACGGCCGGCCGCGGAGGATGCGGTCGGTCCAGCCGACCGTCTCGTGCGTGGCGTGGGCGAGCTATGCAACCGCGCGCAACCCGGGCAAGCACGGTATCTTCGGCTTCATCGACCGGAAGGCCGGCACGTACGAGCTGTCGCTGCCCAACGCCTCCAACCTCCGGGGGCCCCATATCTGGGAGGTCCTCTCCGCCGTCGGCAAGAAGGTCTTCGGCATGAACGTGCCGAGCACCTACCCCCCCCGTCCCGTCAACGGCATCCTGATCGGCGGGTTTCTCGCCCCCAGCCTCGCCAAGGCGGCCTACCCCCCGCAGGTGGGAGACTACCTGGCGTCCATCGGCTACCGCATCGACACCGACGCCGCCCTCGCCCGCCAGTCGACAGAGAAGATGCTCGACGACCTCGACGTGACCCTCGCCAGACGGGCCGAGGCCATGTTCCACTTCCTCGCCCAGGACCATTGGGACTTCTTCCACGCCCACATCATGGGCACCGACCGGATCAACCACTTCCTGCTGGCTCGGGCCCTGGCGGACGACCCGGCCTTCGCTCCGGCGTTCAAGGCGTACTATCGCAAGGTGGATGACGTCATCGGCCGATTGGCCGAGGCGATCGGCGACGACACGCCCCTGATGATCCTGTCCGACCACGGCTTCTGCCCGATCACGTACGAGGTGCAGCTTTCCAGGCACCTGATCGAGGCGGGCTGGACGGCGGCGGCCGAGGAGGTCCGCACGCCACTATCCTTCGACCCCGCGCGGACGCGGGCTTACTGCCTGATCCCGGGCCGGATCTACGTCAACCTCGCCGGCAGGGAGCCCGGCGGGATCGTCCCCCCCGGCCAATACGACCCCGTCCGCGACGGCATCGCCCGCGACCTGCTGGCGCTGCGGGACCCCCAGGGACGGGCGGTGATCCGCAAGGTCGTTCGGCGGGAGGAGCTGTACTGGCCCCAGGGCCGATCGGCCCCCAACCCCACCGCCCGCACCCCCGGCGGCCCGCCGCCCTACGCCCAGGCCCCGGACTTGGTGGCGATCCCGCACGACGGGTACGACCTGAAGATGGGCCTGATCGCCCCGCAGATCTTTGGCCGGACCGCCCTGGAGGGGATGCACACCTACGGCGACGCCCTGTGCTTCGCCCGCCACATCGACTTGCCCGGCGGCGACCTGGAGATCCGCCAGTTGCCCGGGTCCATCTTCACCGCCTTGGGCGCGGCCGCCCCGGCCAGCTTCGACCTGGACCCCGTACCCGAACCGGCGGGCATCGCCTGACGGGGCGGGCGGAGGGGGGGCTGTTTACAAGACCGCCGAATGTAAACAGCCGTGTTTATCGTGTACGCCTATGTGATATAATGACTTATGTTGTCCCACGCCCGTTTCCCGCGCGGGCGTGTAAACACCCCGAGGCGAGCCTCCCGCCGGTGGGGATCCTCTGAAGTTGCGTCATTTCTGTCCGCTTTGCCCCGCGTGGACGGGGCGGCGCAAAAGATCGCGGCGGCTTCCCGGGTTGCTTCCGGGAAGCCGCCGCGTTGTTTGCAGCGTACTACCGAACGGCCTGCCGACTACCGGCGACGACGACGCAGCAGGGCCGCGCCGCCCACGCCCAGCAGGACCAGCGTCATCGGCTCGGGA
>DASRZG010000334.1:0-5688 GCA_035686585.1 Phycisphaerae bacterium | reverse complement strand
TGCTGAGCTGCCGGCTGATCGACCGGACGATCCGGCCGCTGTTCCCGGATGGCTTCAACGACGAGGTTCAGATCCAGTGCATGGTCATCGCCGCCGACAAGGACTACGATGCCGACGTGCTGGCGATGATCGGCGGCAGCGCCTCGCTGGCGCTGAGCCACGCCCCGTTCCTGGGCCCGATCGGCGCCGTTCGCGTCGGGCGGGTTGACGGCGAGCTGGTGCTGTTCCCCTCCTACGCCCAGCGGGCCGAGAGCGACTTCGACCTGATCGTCGCCGGCCACAAGGACGCGATCAACATGATCGAGCTGGGCGGCAACGAGGTGGACGAGGACGCGGTCACCGAGGCGTGCCGCTTCGCCCACGAGCACGTCAAGACCATCTGTGTGATGATCGAGGAGCTGGTCGAGAAGGCCGGCCGGAAGGAGGTCACCTTCCAGCCCAACCTCATCAGCGAGGACCTCAAGGCCCTGGTGGCCGACCGGTGCGCCGAGCGGATGCGCCAGGTCAAGCAGATCGCCGGCAAGGTTGAGCGGAACGACGCCCTGGCCGCGATGCAGCAAGAGCTTCTGGCGGAGCTGTGCCCGGAAGGCGTCGAGGAGCCCGAACACTCCGCCTCCGACGTCCGCAAGGCCTTCTACAAGCTGGAGGGGGCGATCCAACGCGAGCTGATCCTGGACGGCAAGAGGCCGGACGGGCGCTCCTACAAGGAGATCCGGCCCATCACCATCGACGTGCCCGCGCTGCCGCGGGTGCACGGGTCCGCCTTGTTCAGCCGGGGCGAGACGCAGTCGATGGCGGTGGTCACGCTGGGCACGCCGCGTGACCAGCAGAAGATCGACGGGCTGCCCGAGGAGTACCTCAAGCGGTTCCTGGTTCACTACAACTTCCCGCCGTTCAGCGTGGGCGAGATTCGCCCGATCCGCGGCCCGGGTCGGCGCGAGATCGGCCACGGCAACCTGGCCGAGAAGAGCCTGGAGCCCGTGGTGCCGTCGGCGGATGCGTTCCCGTACACCGTGCGCGTGGTCAGCGAGATCCTGGAGTCGAACGGGTCGAGCTCGATGGCGTCGGTGTGCAGCGCCACGCTGAGCATGATGGACGCGGGTGTCCCGATCACCTCGCCCGTGGCGGGCATCAGCATCGGCATGGTCCGCGAGGGCGGGCGGAAGGTGCTGCTGACCGACATCCTGGGCGAGGAGGACTTCCACGGCGACATGGACTTCAAGGTGGCCGGGACGGCCAAGGGTATTACCGGCATCCAGTTGGACATGAAGCCGGTGGAGGGCATCGACATCGAGACGATCCGCCAGACGCTCGAGCAGGCGCGGGAGGCGCGGCTGGAGCTGCTGAGGAAGATCACCGACGTCATTCCCTCGCCCAGGCCGGAGATCAGCGAGTACGCCCCGAAGATGGTGACGATCATGATCGACCCGGAGAAGATCGGCAAGCTGATCGGACCGGGCGGCAAGATGATCAACGCCCTGTGCAGCGAGTACGACGTGACGATCGACGTGGAGGACGACGGGCGGGTGTACGTCGCGGGCGTGGGCCCGGACGGCGTGACCCGCGCGGTCCAGGCCATCGAGGGCCTGACGCAGGAGGCCCAGGTCGGCAGGATCTACAAAGGCAAAGTGGTCAGCATCCGGGACTTCGGCGCGTTCATCGAGATTTTCCCGGGCCAGGACGGCCTGTGCCACGTCTCGGAATTAGACGAAAAATACGTGAAAACCGTCACGGACGTGGTTAACGTGGGTGATGAGGTCGAGGTGAAGGTGATCCTGATCGACGATCAGGGCCGCGTGAAGCTGTCGCGGAAGGCGGCCATGAAGGAATTGAAGTCCACGTCCTGATGGAGTTTTTTCATTTAGATATGTGCGAGACGGGGTTATGATTACCCGTGCGCGGCGCTGGGTCGGGCGACAATTGGCGAGTTGCACCAGGTAGGTAGCTATTGTCCGGTGAGAGTCCTGCGCGGTCGGGCGGCGGCGACTTGCCGTAATTCCTGGCAGGATATACCGGGCAACTTTTTCGCCTCCCTCGAGGTGTATTTCGGGGCCGGCAGGAAGGAGGTGGCGGATGCCTACCGGGAAAGTGAAGTGGTTCGATCCGAAGAAGGGGTACGGGTTCATCATCGGCGAGCAGGGGCAGGACGTGTTTGTCCACTACTCCAGCATCGAAGGTGATGGCTTTCGTGCCCTCCGGGACGGCGAGGTGGTTGACTATGAACTGGTCAAAGGTGACAAGGGGCACCAGGCCAGGAACGTCAAGCGGAACGCCGCGGGGATGTCCGGAGAGGAGCTCTCGGGCAATGTGGCTACCCCGCCGCCTCCCCCGCTGTCCTGACCGGCCGGTAATCTCGTGAGTGGCCGGATGACCGCCGCAAGGCCGGCGCATCCGTGAACAGGCAGGCTGGGTCTGGGCCGGTATGCGCCGGCCGTGCGGCTGGTATGGCTTTCATGCAGTGGGTTTGGTTCCTCCTCGGGGCGCTCCTCGGGGCGTCCGCGGCGTCTTTGGCCGCCTTGGCGTTGACTCGCCGGGCGGTGCTGCGTCTTCGGCGGACACGGCAGCGCGTCCGCTCCACCGAGCACTTGGTGGAGTTGGCCCAACTGACCGGCGGGCTCGCCCACGAGATCAAGAACCCCCTGTCCACGATCAAGCTCAACCTCAAGCTCCTGGGCGAGCAGTTGGCCACCGGCAACGCCGAGATCGACCGCCGCAACGCCCTCCGTCTCACCCGCCTCCAGGACGAGGTCCAGCAGCTCCACGACGTCCTCGCCGAGTTCCTCCGCTTCGCCGGGAAGATGGAACTCACCCGACAGGACGCCGACCTGTGCCGGATGGTCGAGGAGCTCAACGACTTCTACCGCCCCCAGGCCGAGGCCGCCCGCGTGGTCCTGCGGACGCACGTGCCGCCAGAGCCCGTGATCTGCTCGGCCGACCCGGCCCTGCTCAAACAGGCCGTGCTGAACCTCATGATCAACGCCACGCAGGCCATGTCCGGCGGGGGCGAACTGCTGGTCCGCCTGGGCACCGCCAGGGATCGGGCGGTCCTGGAAGTGATCGACTCCGGGCCCGGCATGGACGCCCAGGCCACCCGCCGGCTCTTCCAGGCGTACTACACCACCCGCGCCGGCGGCACGGGCCTGGGGCTGCCGCTCACGCGGCGGATCGTCCGCCTCCACGGCGGCGAGATCGACGTGGACACCGAACCGGGCAGGGGCACGCGATTCGTCATCTCCCTGCCGCTGGCGAAGCCGTCATGACAGCCCGGGTCCAACACCTCAGGCCCCGCCCTGCCGACTTCGGCAACGCCGACGCCCTGCTGGAGCGGGCTGCTGCCGCCTGCGCCCGGCGCCTGGCGCCCGCCCGCGCCGTCACCGTCGCCGTCAACGACCCCCAGCGAGCCACACGCTCCGACGCTGTCCTGAGCCGCCTGGCGGCCGCCCTGGCGGGCAAGGCCGTCCGCCTCCTGGTCGCCTGCGGCACGCACCGGTTCGGCCCGGCCGCCCGGCGGGCGTTCGCACAGCCGCTCGCCCGCATCCTCCCCGCCGCCGAGATCGCCTGGCACGACTGCCTGGCCGACGACCTCGTGCCGGTCGGGGGCGACCCTGCCTGGCGGGTTCACCCGTGGCTGGTGGACGATTCGGCCGCCGTGGTGGCGATCGGCTCGGTCGAGGTCCACTATTTCGCGGGCCTCACCGGGACCCACAAGACGGTCACCGTCGGCTGCGGTGACCGCCCGTCCATCGAAGCCAACCACGCCGGCGCCCTGTCGGCCGACTCCCGCCCTGCCCGGCTGGCGGGCAACCCCGTCCACGAGGGGATCGCCGCCATGCTCGTCGCCCTGCAGACGCGGCGGCAAGTCCTGGCGGTGAACCTGCTCCAGGTCGGCGAGCGGATCGTCTCGGCCGCGGCCGGGACGCCCCTGGAGGCCCTGGAGGCACTCGCCCCCCAAGCCCGGGCGATCGGGTGCCCCCGGATCCCCTCCCCCGCCGACGCCCTCATCCTGGACGCCGAGGGCGTGCTGGGCGAGAGCTTCTACCAGGCCGACAAGGCCATCAAGAATAGCGAATGGGCCATCCGTGATGGCGGCTGTGCCGTGCTGGTCGCTCCCTGCCCGGACGGGATCGGGGAAGACCACTTCATGGACCTGCTGGCCCGCTGCCCGACGTACGAGGCCGCCGCCGAGGCCGTCGCCCGCCAAGGCTACCGCCTGGGAGACCACAAGGCGGTCAAGCTGAGATACCTGACCGACCGGCGCGGCGTCCGGGTGTTCGCCGTCAGCGATGGCCTGAGCGACAAGGACCTGCGGGTCCTCGGCTTCGCCCGCGCCGCCGATGTCGAGCAGGGCCTGGCCGCCGCCGGCGTCGACCCGGCCCGCGACACCGTCTACCGCGTCCCCGATGCCGCCAACGTCTCGGTCACCGTGGCCGGATGACTTTGACAGCCCGGCCGCGACGGGATAACGTACCTTGCCATGCGTGAGATCGAGAAAGCCAAGGCCCGGGTCCTGATCGTGGACGACTACGCCCCGCACGCCGACGCGGTCGCCGACGTGCTGGGATCCGTGGGGCATCACTGCGTCGTCCTGTACGATGCCGAGGAGGCCATCGAGCGGCTCAAACGCCAGCACTTCGACGTGGTGGTGTCCGACCTGATGTTCGACGGCGCCCCGCGCGGGCTGGACGTGCTGGCGGCCGCCCGGCAGCAGTCCCCGGGGACCGAGGTGATCCTGATCACCGCCCACTCGTCCGTCGAAACCTGCCGCACGGCCTTGAAGGAGGGCGCCTTCGACTACATCGAGAAGGCCGGCGCCGGGGCCGAGGAGGTGGACCCGGACGACCTTCGCGCGGTGGTCGCCCGGGCGGCCGAGCGGACCGCCCAGCAGCGGGTGATCCGCGAGCTCCGCGAGCAGCTCGACGAGCGGTACGGGTTCGAGAACATCGTCGCCCACTCCCCCGCCATGGTGGCCATCCTCCAGACGGTCCGGCGGATGGCGCCGTCGAACCTGCCCATCCTCATCGAGGGCGAGTCGGGCACGGGCAAGGACCTGCTCGCCCAAGCCATCCACAACGCCTCACGCCGGCGCGAGAACCGGCTGGTGGCGCTGAACTGCGCCGGCCTGAGCGAGACGCTGCTGGAGGACGAGTTGTTCGGGCACGTCAAGGGCGCCTACACCGGCGCCGCCGCCGACCGCAAGGGCCGGTTCGAGTACGCCGACGGGGGCACGATGTTCCTCGACGAGGTGGGCGACATGCCGCTGGCCATGCAGGCCAAGCTGCTGCGGGTGCTGGAGAACGGCGAGGTGGTCCGCGTCGGCTCCAACGAGCCCCTCCACGTCGACGTCCGCGTGGTCAGTGCCACCAACACCCAGCTCGAGCAGCGGGTCAAGGAAGACAGGTTCCGCCAGGACCTGTTCTTCCGCCTCAACGGCGTGACGCTGACCGTCCCGCCGCTGCGCGAGCGGCGCGAGGACATCCCCCTGCTGATCGACCATTTCATCGACCAGGCCAACCGTGCACACGGCACGAAGATCACCGGCATCGTCCCGGCCGCCCAGCGTGCGCTGGTCACCCACGAATGGCCCGGCAACGTCCGCCAGCTCCGCAACGTGGTCGAAAACATGGTCGTCCTCGCCGACGAAGGCAAGCTGGGCGTCGAGGACCTTCCCCTCGAACTTCGGGGCCCGGC
>DASRZG010000333.1:0-4850 GCA_035686585.1 Phycisphaerae bacterium | reverse complement strand
AGGCTGGGTGGTCACGTCGGCGGGTAGGAGGTGCCGGCTGGAGCTGACCACCGCCCCGCCGTCGCTCTTTTCGACGATCACGCCCACCTGTCTGAGCGTGGCGACGACCGCCATCATGTGGTCCAGCCTCGCCCGCGACAGGCGGATCTCGCCATTCGTGATGGCGGAGGCGATCATGAACGTCCCGGCCTCGATGCGATCGGGAATCACGGTGTGGGCGGCGCCTCCGAGGGAATCGACGCCCTCGATCACCAGACGGGGCGTGCCCGCGCCGGAGATCTTCGCGCCCATGCCGTTGAGACACTTGGCCAGGTCCTGGATCTCCGGCTCACAGGCGGCGCACTCGATCACGCTGGTGCCGGTGGCCAGGACCGCGGCCATCATGACGTTGGCCGTACCCGTCACGGTCGAGCCGAAGGGCCCGCCCAGGAACACTTCCGCACCCTTCAGCCCGCCGTCGGCGCGGGCGACGATGTCGCCTTCCGCCAGGTGGATCTCCGCCCCCAGCGCCCGCAGGCCGCGAAGGTGGATGTCGATGGGCCTGGGGCCGATGGCACAGCCGCCGGGCATGGCCACGCGGGCGCTGCGGCGTTTGGCCAGCAGCGGCCCCAGCACGCAGACGCTCGCACGCATCTTCCGCACCAGGTCGTAGCGGGCGTGGGAGTTGCTCTCGTCGGCGGTCTGCAGGGACAGTGCCCCCTGCTCGCGTTGGACCCGCACGCCCAGCTCTTCCAGCAGAACCGTCAGATGGGCCACGTCCGCCAGATCGGGCACGCTGTCGATGCGGCAGGGCTGGTCGGTCAGCAGCGATGCCGCCATGATCGGCAGCGCGGCGTTCTTGGCCCCGCCGATCATCACCTCGCCCCGAAGCCTTCTGCCCCCTTCGATGTGGAATTGATCCATCGCCACGGCACACCTCCGATCCATCGTCCCAGAACGCCCCCGACTATATCCCATCGGCCCGGCCGCCTGAAGCGCCAAGCCGGCGATTTCGCCTCAGATCCCCCCGGTTCGGGGGATTCCTACTCCTTCCGCCGCGCCACGGCCGTGCGGTCGATGCCGACGGGGTCCTTCAGGAAGCGTATCTCCTCGTACCGCCCGTCGCCGCGGAGCAGGCCGTAGACGCGGTCGGCCTGGCCCAGGCCGATCTCCGTCGCCAGCGTCCCGCCCACGACAAGGTGGGTCGGGGCGCCGGCGACGATGCGCTCGATCATCTCCAGCCCCGTGGGCCCGGCGCACAGGGCAAGCTTCGGCTCGGCCCGCACGTTGGCCGGCAGGTCGGCCATCTCCGCTTCGCTGACGTACGGCGGGTTGGCGGTGATCACGTCGAAGGGGGCCATCCCCGCCGCCTCGGCCGGCAGGGCCAGCAGGTCGGCATGGAGGGTCCGCACCCGGCCGCCCACGCCCAGCGAGGCCGCGTTCTCCGCCGCCACCGCCAGGGCGGCCTCGGACACATCGGTCGCAAGCACTTCCAGGGCTGGGGCATACCGAGCGGCCGCCACCGCCACACACCCGCTGCCGGTGCACACGTCCCAGTGCCGCCCCGCCCCACGGATCCGGACGCACTCCAGCACCACGTCCACCAGCAACTCCGTCTCCGGGCGGGGGATGAGCGTGTCGGGCGTGACCTTCAGCGACAGCGAGTAGAATTCCCGCCGGCCGAGGATGTAGCTGATGGGCTCGGACGACGCCGCCCGGCGGACGTAGTCGCGGTACCGGGCGAGGTCTTCGGGGCCGACCACGCGGGCAAACTGGGCGTAGAGGTTAATACGGGGGCAACTCAGGACATCGGCCAGGAGTATCTCGGCCGACAGGCGAGGATCATCGACGCCGGAGCGGGCGAAGTAGTCCTTCGTCCAGTTGATCAGGCGCAAAACCGTCCATGGCCCCGCGGCGTCACTCATGCAAGAGGTGTACCAGAAGCAGGCCAAAACGCAAGGACGGAGGGCGCGGCGATTCAGGGAAGAGCCGCGAACGACCCGAACACGAACGGGATGATGAGGAAGCCGGCCACCGTCCGTCGCGATCGGACCCTACTGCTTCTTGAGCCTCTCCTCGCGGCGCTGAACGTCACGCCGAGGGGCGGGGATCGCCTCTTTGCCGGCGATGATGTCCTCGGTGGGCATGGGCACAGCCCCCTTGGCGAGCATACGGAGCCAGGCATAGTCGGCCTTGGGATCATCCAGGTCGAGGATGGCGTCGTCGGCGAGGACGACCTTCTTGCCCCGGCTCCTCAGGCCGATGACGCCCTCGACGATGCTGTGGGCGCTGCCGGCACCGCAGACGATGAAGTTGTCCATGTCCTGCTCGGTGAGCAAGCGTTCGCAACGGGAATGGCTGAACACGTCGGTGCCGCGCATCTCGAAGATCACCTGCTGGTGCCGATCGAAGATGTTTCGGGGCAGGTCGGTGACGTTGCGCATGCCCAGGTCGATCGCCGAGCGGAGAACGGTCCCGTAAATCCTCTTCTCCCCGTCGGTACCCTCAATGCAGTGAGGCACGTCCGCCAACGGTCCGATCGTGTCGCGCCGCACTCGCAGCACCGTCGAGATCACGCGCATCCGCTGCTTGCGCGCCCAGGCGAACAGGGCACGGATGTTCCGCGCCGCCGCCAGGGCGGACGGCTTGTAGCAGGCTCCGCCCGGCGAGAAGAAGTCCCTCTGGACGCTCACGTCAAACAGGACTGGCTCGTAACGCATCTCGGCTTCCTCAAGACTGTACGCCCATTAGGGTTCGGCGGATCACTGAATTCTATGCCCGCCCCGCCGGGCCGTTCCACGTCTCCCACCGGCACCGAAAAGCCGCCCGCAGCCCAAGAAAGTGCTCGACATGCGCTTACGGGCGTGGCAGTAATAGCGGACGGATCCCGCCCGCGGGGACCGGTCTTGGTGAGCGATGATTGTTGACTGCCACACACGAATCTGGGCTTCGCCCGATCAACTCGGGGCCGCTTCCGCCCGGTGGCTGGCCCGCGACGGCGGGCGGGACAACCTCTCGGCCGACCCCGGCGACCACGCCGCCAGCGCCCGCGAAGTGACCCGCACGCTGATCTGGGGCTTCCGCAGCCGGCATCTCGGCGCGGACGTGCCCAACAGCTTCCTGGCCGATTACGTCAGCCAGCATCGCGGGCACGCCGTCGGCATCGCCGCGGTCGATCCGCTCGAACCCGACGCCATGGAGAGGCTGGCCAACATCGCCCAGCGAGGCGAGTTCGCCGGCATCACCCTCAGCCCCGCCGCACAGGCATTCCATCCCGCCCACTCCCTGGCCATGGGCGTCTACGAGTTCTGCGCGCGCCGGCAGATGCCCCTGTTCGTCGAGACGGGCACGGACTTCGGCCCCCAGGCTGTGATCGAATTCGCTCGACCTCACCTGCTCGACGAGGTCGCCCGCACCTTCCCCGAGCTGACCATCGTCATCTCGGCCATGGGCTCCCCCTGGGTGGCCGAAACCGTCGCACTGCTGGCCAAGCAGCCCCGGGTCTACGCCGATCTCGCCGGCCTGCTGCGGCGGCCCTGGGAGGCCTACCACACCCTCCTGCTGGCCTATCAGCGAGGCGTGGCCGAGAAGCTCCTGTTCGGCAGCGACTTCCCCTTCCTGACCGCCGCCGAGGCCATCGGCCAGATCTACCGCACCAACGAGGTCACCCGCGGCACCAGCATGCCCACCATCCCTCGCGAGACCCTCCGCTCTATCGTCGAGCGAAACGCCCTGGCCGAACTGGGAATCGCCTGATCCGCCCGGCCCAGGGCGGCCGTCAAAGCCCCCGGGGGGAAAACGGCGTAGACCGGCGCGTATCATTGTCACGTTACGGGGACGGGCTGTGGGGGCGCTTCCGCCCGTGCGGCCTGTGGGGCGACAGCCTCGAAAGGCTGTGCCATCGTCTCCATTTCACCGGCAAGGAGCCCCGTCGGCGGGGATTCCCGGTACACGCCGACGGACGAGCCAGACAAAGGAGCCATGCGATGAAGCTGGTGTCAAGGGAGTTGGTGGAGAAGGCCGGCGTGGACGTGGAGAAGCTCGTGAAGCTTCTCGTGGCCAACTCAGCCGCGGAGCTGACGACGTTCTACTACTACACCGCCCTCCGGGTGAACCTGGTCGGCTTCGACGGGGAGGGGCTGAAGGAGATCGCCGAGGACGCGCGGATCGAGGACCGCAACCACTTCGAGGCCCTCGTGCCGCGAATCTACGAGCTGGGCGGCAAGCTGCCCGCGTCGATGAAGGACTTCCACGACGCCTCCGCCTGCCCGCCCGCCCTGCTGCCGGAGGGCGACGCCAAGGCCATCGCCCAGGTCCTGCTGAAGGCCGAGCAGTGCGCCGTCCGCGGCTACACCAACATCTGCAACATGACGGCCGGCAAGGACCATCGGACGTATGACCTGTCGCTGGCGATTCTCAACGAGGAGATCGAGCACGAGGCCTGGTTCGCCGAGTTCCTGGAGATGGGCCCGTCCGGGCATTTCCGCCGTCGACACGTCGGCGAGTCGCCGTTCGTATCGAAGTTCATCCACGTACCATAAGCCTTATAGAGCTTATACAGGGACCGATTCCGGGGCGAAAAAAGGAGCCCGTCCGAAGGCAGGGGGAGACCTCCGGACGGGCCGAAAACCCGGCGGGGGGAGACCGGGTTAATCCATGTGCGGTCAGTATACCCAGTATTCAGAGTATTGCCAAGTCCAAAAAGCTTTTTCTGTAATTAATTCTCGACATCGCCATAATTCAAAGCAAATGCGATCTTTGCGTGCTTCGCCGCCCCCCCGCCAAGCTGCCTGCCGACCTCCCCGACCGGCGGAGGCAGGGCATGGGGTCGCCCCCCCGCTTCAGGCATTCGTGACCCAGGGTATGACTCC
>DASRZG010000332.1:0-9671 GCA_035686585.1 Phycisphaerae bacterium | reverse complement strand
ACTTCATGAACAGCTCGATGGGCACGGACATCTATCGCCGCTACCTCCTGCGTACCCTGATCTACCTGCGGCCGGCGGCCGCGGGAGACGGCGAGTTCGTCGTCATCCGCGACCGTACCGACCGGTACTTCACCAACGTCTTCCAGTCGGCGACCGAGCCGCGGGTCGGCCCCGACTGGGACAAGGCCGGCAGGGCCGTACAGGTCTCCGGGGCCAGTTGGGGCAAACCGTCCGAGAAGGTCGCCGGCCAATGGGAGATCCCCAACGTCTCCTGCATCACCGTGACCAACGACGAGGCCTACCGGCACTTCCCCGGCCCGCGGAAGGCCCACGCCCGGGCGTTTCTCAAGGTGGTCTGGCCGGAATCGGTCAAGGTCACCAAGATCGGCGGGCCCGGACACGAGCTGGACATCCTCGTCGACCGGCGCGGCCCCAAGTCCGCCGGCAGCGCCCTCTGGCGGGACATCGGCATCAAGGACCCCACCGTCAGCGACCGGCTCGCCTTCGGCGGCTTCTGGCGCCTGATCCTCTGGCCCGCCGGCACCAGCCGGACGCGGACCTTCCTGAATGTCATCGAGCCGACGGACTCGAAGGTGGACCGTCCCCACACCATCCGCCTGCTGAAGTGCCCCGGTGCCATCGCCGCCCAGGCGGGCTCCAACGTCGTCGTGTTCGGGGAGGAGCACCAGCCGCTGGCGGCGGCCAAGGTCCGGACCGCCGACCAGACCACTCGAATCCTGGTTGCCGACATCCCGCCCGGGGCCGCCTGCAAGGTCGTCGCGGGCAAGGACGCCACCACCACCACCCAAAAAGCCTCCGCCGCCGGGCTCGTGGTGCTGACCGGCCTCCGCCTGCCCGCCGGCGAGACCATCGAGGTGACGGTCGAACAGCCCAGGGAGGAGAAGTAGATGCCCGCCCGCAAGGCCCGAACCCTCGCGGCCGCCGCCGCCGCGTTCATCCTCACCGCCCTGACCGCCGCCCCGGACGCCCGCGCCCTGATCAACCCCAATTTTACCCCCCTGGACTTGGTGGCCGATTCGCAATCGATCTTCACCGTCCGGTTCGGGACGGTCAAGGACAACCGCTCCGCCTGCGCCGTCGGGGAGGTCCTGAAGGGCGAGACGCCCGGCAAGACGCTGACGCTCGATTTCAGCCGGGCGATCAACGAGAACGAGGCCAATCGCATGGCCGGCTTTGTGGCGGCCTCGGGCGAGGAGCCGGGGATCTGCTTCCTCGGCGCTGCCGGTGACGCCGGCGCCGGCGGCCAGGCCCCCAAGGGTTTTTTGCACGTGGCGGGGGCGTGGGTGCAATTGGAGGGGGGTAAGGACGGCCTGTGGCAGGCCACCAAGGTCGACCGGTACATGGAGGGCTGCTGGGCCGGCGGCACCGACATGCTCCTGCGAGCGGTCGAGTACATCCTCGCCGACGACGAAGCCGACTTCCCCTGCAAGGCCATGGTCCACTGGCACGGGGTCGTGAAGGTCGGCAATGTCCCCGGCCAGGTCACCTCGGCCGCGCCGGTGGACCTCGACGGCAACGGCAAGTGCTGCCTGTTCGTGACCTCCGCCGCCGGCGACAGGCTCTTCGAGCTCCGCGGGGACGCCCTTGCGGACGTCACGGCCGCCCGGGACCTGCAATCGAAGTCCCTCGCCTCCGCCTGGCTGGACGGCAACGGCGACGGCAGGATCGACCTGGCCAGTTGGGACGGCCAAGCCCTCCGCCTGCACCTCCAGGGCGCCGACGGCCGCTTCGCCGCGGCGCCGGCCGCGCTGGCCGAGGGCCTTCCGGGCGGGTGCCTGGGCCTTGGCGCGATCGGCCTGGAGCCCGGGACCACCGGCCTTCTCGTCGCCACGGGCCGCGGGCCGATGCTGCTGGCGGCCAAGGATGGGGCGGCGAAGGTCCGGAAGCTCGCCGAGCCCGGCGGGGACCTGGGCGAGCCCGCCGGCTGCATGACCGCCGATTTCGACGGCGACGGCTTCGCGGACATCGTCCTGCTCGGATCGGCCGGCAGCGTCCTGTATGCGGGCAAGGCCGGCGGCGCGTTCGCCGCGCCGGTGGCGTGCGGGATCGCGACGGGCAAGGGCCCATCGGCCGCCTGCACCGGCGATTTCGACGCCGACGGGGCGTTGGACGTCTTCACCACCGGCCCGGAAGGCTGCGAGGTCTGGCAGAACATCGGCAAGGGCCGGTTCGTCCCGCGAAAACGCCTCTCCGGCGAGATCGCCTACATCTCCAAGCCCGACGGCCTCGCCTGCCAGGCGTGCGACGTCAACAACGACGGGCGCCAGGACTTCTTCATCGCCTACAAGAGCATGGGGGCGCAGATCTTCTTCAACCGCGGGTTCCGCAGCACCGGCCACGCCCACGAGCTCGACCTGACCGACAACGGGCTGCTCCGCCCCGCCGAGAAGGGCCAGCAGGCCGGCTGCATCGGCGACTTCAACGCCGACGGCGCCCAGGACATGGCCCTGGTCCTCAAGGACGGGGACGTTCACGTCTTCTACCGCGACATCCAGGAGGGCAGCCCCCTGTCGATCCACGTGGGCCTGTCGCCCAAGGGCTCTTGCGCCGGCCCGCTGACGGTGACCGGCTGGCGAGAGGGCCGCTGCCTGGGCGCCTGGAACGTCGGCCGGGGCACCCCGACGGGCTTCGTCGGCCTCATGGATGCCGGCCAGCGCAAGATCAAGTGGCAACTGCCCGGCGGCAAGCCGCGGGAGAAACTGCTGATCGCCGAAGACGGCCCCGTGCGGTTCCTGATCCAGCCCGAAGCAGGGAACTGAGGTACCGTGCCGCGCCGCGCGTAGATGCGGACGCGCCCTCCGATCACCGTTCAGCCGCGACCCACAGGGGAGCGCGTTCCCCAGCAGTGCCTCCCCCTCCCCGCACGGCGCCGTTGACTCGCCTACCATTATCTTTATGGCCACTATGGCCAAACCCGGCAGCCGGTGACGCGACCCCGGGAAAGGGGCGGGATCCTGGAACCGGCGGGCCATCCGAGACGTTGTATCCAGTAGGACACCGACGGAGGTGTCCGGGAAGTTGGAGTGGGATAGGATGCGAGTGCAGGTAAACGTCGAATCCGTGGGCTTCGGGAGGTTCCGCGCCCGATGCCCGTCGCTGCCGGGGTGCACCGCCGAGGGGCAGACCCGGGACGAGGCCTGGCGCAAGCTGGCCAAGGCGGCCGAGGGATACGTCGCCAGTCTCAACACGGTTGCCAGGCTGGAATTCCATGAAGAAGGACAGGCAGGAATCCGTGCGTAAGGACCCGGTCTGCGGCATGGTCCTGAGCCCCAGGGCCGCCGTGGCTGAGGGGGAATGCCGGAACAAGCTCAAGGCCGACCCGGAGAGATGCCTTCGCCGGCACAGGCCTTCCTGAGGCCCGGACATGAGGACCCGATGGCGATGACCACAGCGGCAGACCAGGCGCCGTCCGATGCCAAGCCCGCCGGGTGGGCGGGCTCCCTCCGCTTCCGCCTGGCGGCGGTGGTCGCGACGGTCGTGCTGGTGGGAATGGCCGGGAGCATCGTCATCGAGGCCCAATACCTCGATCACATGGAAAGCATGCTGCGCCGGCAGATGCTGGCCAGGGCGATCTCGACCGGCCTGATCGGCGCGATGGTTCTGCTGCTGCTGGTGCTGACCGTCCGGGCCTGGGTGCTCAAGGCCGCCGGCCGCGAATGGTCCCGGCGCCGCTTCGCCGCCCGGGCCGATGTCTCCGGTCCCCGCGATCTGCGCTCCCTCGCCGGCGAGTTCAACGGGATGGCGGCGGAACGGCGGCAGCACGAGTCGCAGCGCCCGGCCGAGATGGCCAAGGCCCGCCGGATCCAGGCGGGCTTCCTGCCCTCCGACGGAAGGGCCGTCCGGGGGCTGGGCGAGATCATCGCCCGGTATGTGCCCGCCCAGGACGTGGCCGGCGACCTGTACGACCTCATCCGCCTTCCCGACGGCCGCACGGCCATCGTCGGCATGAGGTGCCGGAGAGACGGTCCGGAAACGGAAGCCGCCACGTGCGTCCGGAGAGTTCTGTTCAGTGGAAGACCGCCGGAGACGTCCGGGAAGTCGGAGTGAGACGGCCAGAGCTGTTTGGAAGACGGACCGCACAAGCCAGCCACTGATGGCTGAAGGGACCGGCCCGGCGAGGCAACAGGAGCGAACGGATGCCCCAGCAGGACGACAATAGCCGTGCCGACGAACGCTCTTTCGATCCCGTCTGCGGCATGCAAGTGACGACGGATACTGCGGCTGGTCACCAGGAGCACGGCGGCAGGACATACTACTTCTGCAGCGAGGGGTGCCTGGAGAAGTTCCGGTCCGATCCGGCTCGATATGCCGGCCAGCCATCGGCGCCCGGCGAAGGCGAGTCGCCGGCCCGGGGCGGTCGACGCAGGACCGCCTATACCTGCCCCATGCATCCAGACGTGCGACGAGACGGGCCGGGGGCCTGTCCGGAGTGCGGCATGGCCCTGGAGCCCGTGGTTCCGCCGGCGGCCAGGCCCACAACCCAATACACCTGCCCGATGCACCCGGAGGTCATCCGCGATGAGCCGGGCAGTTGCCCCAAGTGTGGCATGGCGCTGGAACCGCGGACGCCGCCTGCTGAGGACGAAGGGGAAGACGCCGAACTGTCGAACATGACGCGGCGTTTCTGGATCAGCGTCGTCCTGTCGGCGCCGCTGCTTATTCTCGCCATGGGACACATGGTGGGCGTGCGATGGCTGCCGGAGGCGGTCAGGGCATGGGTGGAGCTGGCGCTGGCTACGCCGGTGGTGCTCTGGTGCGGCTGGCCGCTGCTGGTGCGAGGGGCGCGATCCATCGTGACCCTCAAGCTCAATATGTTCACGCTGATCTCCATCGGCGTGACGTCGGCATGGGCCTACAGTGGCGTGGCGACCGCCGTGCCGTGGATATTCCCTGCCTCGTTCCGTGGAGAAGGCGGGACGGTGGGAGTGTATTTTGAGGCGGCGGGCGTCATCACCACGCTGGTGCTGCTGGGGCAGGTGCTGGAAGGCAGGGCCCGCCGACGAACCGGCGCGGCCATCAAGGCTTTGCTGGGGCTGGCTGCCAGGACGGCTCGACTCATCCGCGACGACGGCGGCGAGGAGGATGTGCCCCTGGAACAGGTACAGATCGGCAATCGCCTCCGTGTACGGCCCGGTGAGAAGGTGCCCGTGGACGGGGAGGTCGTGGACGGCCGGTCCAGCGTGGATGAGTCGATGATTACCGGCGAGCCAATCCCTGTCGAGAAGAAAGCCGGCGATCCGGTCATCGGCGCGACCGTCAACGCCACGGGCAGTTTCGTCATGGAAGCGCAAAAGGTCGGCTCTGACACGCTACTTTCGCAGATCGTCCAGATGGTCGGCGAGGCCCAGCGCAGCCGCGCGCCCATCCAACGGATCGCCGACGTGGTCGCAAGCTTCTTTGTCCCGGCCGTGGTGATGATTGCGGTGGTGACGTTCGTCGTCTGGGCCATCTTCGGCCCGGCGCCTGCCATGGCCTATGCGATCGTCAACGCGGTGGCCGTCCTGATCATCGCCTGTCCTTGCGCGCTGGGGTTGGCTACGCCCATGTCCATCATGGTCGGCGTGGGCAAGGGCGCCCAGTCCGGCGTGCTCATCAGGAATGCCGAGTCGCTGGAGATCATGGAGAAGATCGATACGCTCGTGGTGGACAAGACCGGCACACTGACCGAGGGCAAGCCGCGACTGGTTTCCGTAACACCGGCCGGAGGCATGGAAGAGCGACAACTGCTCCGCCTGGCAGCCAGCCTGGAGCGGGGCAGTGAGCATCCGCTTGGTGCGGCCATCGTCTCGGGGGCACAGCAGCGCGGTGTCGACCTGGCCGAGACGAAAGACTTTGAATCCGTGACCGGCCAGGGGGTACGCGGGGAGATCGACGGACGGCGCGTCCTGCTGGGCAATCGCCAGATCCTCGACGAGGCCGGCATCGACCTGGGCGACTCGGCCCAACAGGCCGAGCAACTCCGCGCCAAAGCCCAGACGGTCATGTTTGTGGCCGTCGATGATAGGCTGGCCGGGCTGCTCGGCGTGGCCGACCCGATCAAGGACTCCACGCGCGAAGCGGTCGACCTGCTGCGAGACGACGGCGTGGAGATCGTGATGCTCACCGGCGACAGCCGCACGACCGCCCAGGCCGTCGCCAAAGAACTGGGGCTCGACCGCGTGGAAGCGGAGGTCCTGCCTCAGCAGAAGCACGAGGTGGTCAGGAAGCTCCAGGAGGAAGGCAGGAAGGTGGCGATGGCCGGCGACGGCATCAACGACGCCCCGGCCCTGGCGCAGGCCCACGTGGGTGTCGCGATGGGCACGGGCACGGACGTCGCCATGCAGAGCGCGGGTGTGACGCTGGTCAAGGGCGACCTTCGCGGCATCGCCAAGGCTCGGCGCCTCTCGCGGGCTACCATGCGAAACATTCGCCAGAACCTCTTCTTCGCCCTCATTTACAACAGCATCGGCGTCCCGATCGCCGCGGGCATCCTGTACCCGTTCTTCGGTATCCTGCTCAGCCCGATCATCGCCGCGGCGGCCATGACGTTCAGTTCTCTGTCCGTCATCGGCAACGCGCTACGTTTGCGCCGCGTCCGACTGTGAGATATCGCCCAGGGGCCACCCGGACGGAAGTGACGGAGGAACAGGCTGTTGCGGCCGAGCACGAAGGCCGGACGTACTACTTCTGCTCGGAAGGCTGCCGCGACAGGTTCCTGCACTCCGGCCCCCGCCGAGGCCCCCGGTCCGAGCCGGGTCCCGACGTCACAGACGATGAAAACGGCCGGCTCCGGCGGGTGCCCCGGACAAACTTGTCCCGTTGGGACCGCAGTTTGGCTTGTCCGGCTTGCGCCTCTGGCGCAACGACGCCTGTACCTGTTTAGCGGGGTCTGGGTGCCACGGGCTGCTTGCAGCCCGTGGGGGAAGGGGAAGGATCCTCCGGCGGGCACCCCGCCCCATACCCCACAGGCTGCAAGCAGCCTGTGGCACCCAGGGTAAGTACCGTGCCTGGAAACGAATACGATGTCGCTAAACACGTACCGACGCCGTGTCCGGGGCACCCCCCCATTCCTGAGACAGGTCCCATGGGCCCCACGGCGCGGCGAACGAGGGAGGCCTGCGATGGGCAATGCCGGACTTGACGAGGCCGGCGGGACCGGCTACTTTGGCCGCCCTTGCGAGGTGGGCCGGGCGGGTGTGGTTGCCCCCTCGGCCGGGGAGCGGGCCGGGACAGATGTAGATAGCCAAGGCTAGGATGGTGTGATGTTCGAAGTTCTCAGCAATGAACCCCTCGCCCCGCGTGTGCATCGGCTGGTGGTGTCCGCGCCGCGGGTGGCGCGGGCGCGGGAGCCGGGGCAGTTCGTGATCGTCCGCAAGGACGAAGGATGCGAGCGGATTCCCCTGACGATCGCCGACGCGGACGCGGAGGCGGGCACGATTACGCTGATCGTGCAGGCGATCGGGGCCAGCACGCAGGCGATCGTGGCCACGCCGGCCGGCGGGGCCCTCCGCGACGTGGCCGGGCCGCTGGGCAAGCCCACGCACGTGGAGCGTTGGGGCAACGTGGCGTGCATCGGCGGCGGGGTGGGCACGGCCGTGCTGTACCCGCTGGCCAAAGCGGCGGCCGAGGCGGGCAACAAGGTGTACCCGGTCATCGGCGCCCGCAGCGCCGACCTGGTGATCCTGGCCGACGAGCTGGCCGAGTTCGCCGCCCAAGTGTACGTGGCGACGGAAGACGGCAGCCGGGGCCGGAAGGGCCTGGTGACGGTCGTGCTGGCCGAGATGCTGGCCGGGAAGCTCCCCCGCCCGGACGCGGTGTTCGCGGTCGGGCCGGTGCCGATGATGGCGGCCGTGGCGGAGATGACCCGCGCCGCCGGGATCCCGACGATCGTCAGCCTCAACCCGATCATGATCGACGGGACGGGCATGTGCGGCGGCTGCCGCGTGACCGTGGGAGGCCAGACGAAGTTCGCCTGCGTCGACGGGCCGGAGTTCGACGGGCACGAGGTGGACTTCGCCGGACTGGCCAGCCGCCTGAAGATGTACCGCCGCCACGAGGCCGCCGCCGCCGAGGCGCACGCCTGCAAGCTGGACAAATCCGATGGCGTTCGTGAGGAGCCATCCCGATGAGTACCGATGTCCCCGAAACCAACGAGCTGACCCCCAAACAGCGGATGGCGATCGACCGCGCCGCGATGCGCGAGCAGGACGCCGCCGCCCGGAGCCGGAACTTCAAAGAGGTCAACCTGGGTCTGGCCGAGGAAGTGGCCGTGCTCGAAGCCCGGCGGTGCCTCCAGTGCAAGAACCGCCAATGCGTCGAGGGCTGCCCCGTGCGGGTGAGCATCCCGGAGTTCATCGCCCGCGTGGCCGAGCGCGACTTCGCCGGGGCGGCGGAGATCCTCAAGGCGACCAACGCCCTCCCGGGCGTGTGCGGGCGGGTATGCCCGCAGGAGGTCCAGTGCGAAGCCCTGTGCGTCCGCGGCCTGAAGGGCGCCCCGGTGGCGATCGGCTACCTGGAGCGGTTCGTGGCCGACTGGGCGCTGGCCCACGCGGCGGAGCTTCCGGCGCCGAAGACCCCGGCGCCGACGGGCAGGAAGGTGGCGATCGTCGGCTCGGGCCCGGGCGGGCTGACGGCCGCGGGCGAGCTGGCGCGGCTCGGGCATGACGTGACGGTCTTCGAGGCCCTGCACGCCCCGGGCGGGGTGCTGCGGTACGGCATTCCCGAGTTCCGCCTGCCCAAGCGGATCGTCGACGCGGAGGTGGCGGCGCTGGAGTCGCTGGGGGTGAAGATCGAGTGCAACGTGATCGTGGGCAAGACGATCACGATGGAGGAGATCCGCCGCGGTTTCGACGCCTGCTTCATCGCCAACGGGGCGGGCCTGCCGGTGTTCCTGAAGGTGCCGGGCGAGAACCTCAACGGCGTGTACTCGGCCAACGAGTTCCTGACGCGCGTGAACCTGATGGGCGCCTACCTCGACGAGCCGGGGCGGACGCCGGTGATCCGGGGCCGGCAGGTGGTGGTCGTCGGCGGGGGCAATACCGCCATGGACGCCGTCCGCACCGCCCGCCGGCTGGGGGCGGAGCGTGCGATGATCTACTACCGCCGGACCGAGGCGGAGATGCCCGCCCGGGTGGAGGAGATCAAGCACGCCAAGGAAGAGGGCGTGGAGTTTCACCTGCTGGAGGCGCCGCTGGAGATCCTCGGCAACGGCGACGGCTGGGTCGGCGCGGCCCGGATGCAGAAGATGGCCCTGGGCGAGCCCGACGCGTCGGGCCGGCGGAGGCCCGTGCCGATCCCCGGCGCCGAGGAGACGGTGGACTGCGACGTGGTCGTGGTGGCCGTCGGCGTCCGCGCCAACCCGCTGCTGACGGCGACCTGCCCGGACCTGAAGCTCAACAAGTGGGGCTACATCGAGGCGGACGAGCAGGGCCAGACCTCGATCCCGGGCGTCTTCGCCGGCGGCGACATCGTCCGCGGCGGGGCGACGGTGATCCTGGCCATGGGCGACGGCAAGCAGGCCGCGGCCGCGATCCACGCCTTCCTGGCCGAAGGCGGGTCCATGGGGCGGTGACGGTTACGACAGAAGCGAATGTCGAACCATGAATATCGAATAGCGAATGTCGAAGTGAAGAAACGAACTGGACGTTCGTTGCTCCGGAGACGTGCGTTTG
>DASRZG010000331.1:0-4080 GCA_035686585.1 Phycisphaerae bacterium | reverse complement strand
GGCTCAGCGTCGCGGCAGACCCCGAAGTGGGCCTGGAGCTCCTGGAAAACCTCGGCCAGGGCCAGTGGCGAGTGGCCGTCGCCCCTTCCCGGCCGGCGGCGGAGATCCTCAAGCGGGTCGGGACTACACCCCTGCCGCCGTACATTCACCGTCCCGACGGCGCCCGCGAACCGCTGGACCGACCTCGATATCAGACGGTCTACGCCGCCAGGCCCGGTGCGGTGGCCGCCCCCACGGCGGGGCTTCATTTCACGCGCGAGCTGCTCGACGGGCTTCGCGCGAAGGGGATCGAATGCGTCCGCGTGACGCTGCACGTGGGGTTGGGGACCTTCGCCCCGGTCCAGTGCGAGAGGATCTCCGAGCATACGATGCACGCGGAGTGGTACGAGCTTTCGGCCGCGGCGGCCGAGCAGCTCAACGCCGCCCGCCGCGCCGCCCGCCGCGTCGTCGCCGTCGGGACCACCTCCGTCCGCGTCCTGGAGAGCGCCGTATCCCTGGGCGACGAGTTCGCCCCCGGCAGGGGATGGACCGACCTGTTTCTCTATCCTCCCGCCGACTTCGCCGCCGTCGACGCGATGGTCACGAACTTCCACCTGCCCAAGAGCACGCTGCTCATGCTGGTGGCGGCGTTCTGCGCACCGGGACGAACCGACGGTCTCGGGACGATCCTCGCCGCCTACGCCGAGGCCGCCCGCCTCCGATACCGCTTCTACTCTTACGGCGACGCCATGCTGATCGAGTGAGTCCTACAGGGACCGCTGCGCGGCGCTGTCGGCCCGGCGGCGGATCAGGTCCTTCATGGCGGCAGCGAAGTGCGTGGCGTCGAGACCGACCTCGGTGAGCTGCTCGCGGCGGGAGGCGTGGGCGATGAAGCGGTCGGGGATTCCCAGGATGCGGACGTTCTGCGCGTTGAGCCCGCGGGCGGCGGCCAGTTCCAGCACGGCGGATCCGAACCCGCCGAGCATCGCATGGTCCTCGCAGACGAGCACCGGCCCGCCGGCGCGGATCCGCCGGGACAGGCAGGTCACGTCGAGCGGCTTGGCGAACCGGGCGCTGACGACGGCGACGTTCATCTGTTCTTCTCGCCGGAGGATCTCGGCTGCGCGCAGGGCCGGTTCCACCATTGCCCCATAGCACAGCAGGGCCCCGTCGGACCCGTCGCGAAGCGTTCGGGCCCGGCCGACTTCGAAGGGAGGACACTCGCCCGGCAACTCGTCGGGGACCTCGTCTCGCGGATATCGGATGGCCGACGGCCCGTCCAATGAGAGCCCGAGCTCCATGGCCGCCTTCATCTCGGCCACGTCGGCCGGTGCCATCAGCACCATTCCGGGCAGCGGGCGAAGATAGGCGATGTCCATGAAGCCGTGATGCACGGCCCCGTCCGGCCCGACGAGCCCCGCGCGGTCTATGCAGAGCATCACCGGCAGCCCCTGCAAGGCGATCTCGTGGAAGACCTGATCGAAGGCCCGCTGGAGGAAGGTGGAGTAGATGGCCACCACCGGGCGCATCCCCGCCTTCGCCAGCCCCGCCGCCATCGCCACGGCGTGCGACTCGTTGATCCCCACGTCGGTGCACCGATCGGGGAAGACCTCCCGGAATCGGGCGAGCCCGGTTCCGTCCGGCATGGCGGCGGTGATCGCCACGACCCGATCGTCCCGCCGCGCCAGGTCGATGAGCGACTCGGCGAACGCCTCAGTCCACGTCGCGCGGGCCTTGCGTTCGAAGACGACCTTGCCCGCCCGCACGGTGTGCGCCGAGGGGCTGTGGAAGCGGCACGGGTCCTCGACGGCGTACCGGCAGCCGTGGCCCTTCTGGGTGTGCACGTGCAGCAGCGCCGGGTATTGCAGCCCCGCCAGCCGCCGCAGCTCGCGGATCAGCTCCGGAATGTCGTGCCCGTCCACCGGCCCATAATACTCGAACCCCAGGGATTCGAAGACCTGCCCCCCGTGGATGGTGGTCTTCAGGCCCGCCTTGATGTTGCGGAGGGCGTCGGTGATCTCTTCGCCCAGCGGCAGGTGCTGTAGCACGTGCTCGGTGGAGGCCTTGATGTCCTTGTACGTCTGGGAGGCGCGAATGTGGTCCAGCACGTGGGCCAGCGCCCCCCGCGTGCGGTCGATGGCCATGGAATTGTCGTTCAGGACGATCAGGAACTGCCGGCGAAGGAGGGCGGCGTTGTTCAGCCCCTCCAGGGCCACACCGTTGACGATGCTCGCGTCCCCGACCACCGCCACGACGCGGCTGTTCGCCCCCGCCGCCTGGTCCGCCTGTGCGAGGCCCGCCGCCGTCGAGATCGCCGTACCCGCATGCCCCGTGTAGAACAGGTCGTAGGGGCTCTCGGCGGGGGAAGGGAACCCGCTGAGTCCGGCCCGACGGCGGAGCGAATCAAACTGCTCGCCCCGACCGGTGAGAATCTTGTGCGGGTAACACTGATGCCCCACGTCCCAGACCAGCCGGTCGTGCGAGAAGTCGAACACGTAATGCAGGGCGATCGTCAGCTCGGCCACGCCCAGGTTGCTCGCCAGGTGCCCGCCTCTTCGGGCCACGACCTCCACGATCCGCTCTCGCAGCTCCGCCGCAAGCTGGGTCAGTTCCGCCGGGCTCAGGCGGCGAAGCTGATGCGGCGAGGTGATCCGATGGATGAGCTTGGACTGTTCCATGGCCGCTATCGCGTCCTTTCTGCAAGGAGCTCCGCCAATCGGGCGAGCGGACTGGCCCTTTGCCCGAGCGGGAGCAGCGACTCGATCGCCTTGCGGGTCAGTTCGGCTCCGAGCCGGCGAGTGCGATCCCGTCCGATCTCCGCGACGTGGGTTCGCTTCCCGGCGGCTTGATCCTTCCCGGGGGTCTTGCCCAGATCCTCCGCGCTGCCGGTCACGTCCAGCAGATCGTCGATCAACTGGAACGCCAGACCGAGGTTCTCCGCATATCTATCTACGGCCTGAAGCTGGGCGGGTTCGCCGTCCGCGCAGATCGCACCCATTCTCGCCGCGGCCCGCATCAGGGCCGCCGTCTTGCGGAGGTGGATGTATCGCAGCCCCTCGCACCCGCGGGGAACGTCGCAGAGCATCATGTCGGCGACCTGCCCTGCGACCATCCCGGCGCATCCGGCGGCGCGGGCGAGCTCCGCGACCAGCCGCCCGGCCGCCGGGCAGTCCATCTCGCCCAGCACGGCGAACGCGCGGGTCAGCAGGGCGTCGCCCGCCAGGACGGCCATTGCTTCCCCGAACTTCACGTGGGCCGTGGGGTGACCCCGGCGGAGGGTGTCGTCGTCCATCGACGGCAGGTCGTCGTGGACGAGAGAGTAACCGTGGACCAGTTCCACCGCCACCGCCGACCTCCGGACCGGTTCGGCGGAAAGGTCGCCGCCCAGCGTCTCGGCGGTCAGGTACACCAGTCCCGGGCGAAGCCGCTTCCCGCCGCCCAGCACACAGTACCGCATCACCTCGGCGAGCTCGACGGGAGTGTCCGGCTCGACCGTCCACTGCGCCAGATCCGCCTCCACCCGCTCGGCCCAGGCCGACAGCAGGCTGTCTAGACCCACCATGCAGGATTTCTCGGTCATCGGCTGTCGCTGTCTCCAAGCAAAGCGGCCACGGGGCCGCCTGACCGGTGAGGCGGCAAGCAGTCCCTTCGGTCCAACCCATGATTATATGCCTTCTACGCCCCGCAAGACAGTGCTGTCGGCCCGGGTGCGGATGTCTCGGCCGGGGATTCGCCTCTTCCTTTCAGGGCCTGGGTCCCGCATAATGGTCCGCGGTCGGACCGCCAGTCGGAACCAATGCAGGAGCGCAGCCATGCCCAGGATTCACCCCAGCGCCACCGTGCATCCCGACGCCGAGCTTGCCGACGACGTCGAGGTGGGGCCCTACTGCCTGGTCGAGCAGGACGTCACGATCGGTCCCGGAACCCGCCTGCGGAACCATGCGACCATCCGGCGGTACACGACTCTCGGCGCCAACAACGTGGTGGACGGGTACTGCACCTTCGGCGGCGAGCCCCAGGACGTCAAGTTCGATCCCGCTGGCGTGAGCTACCTGAGGATCGGAGACGACAACTGCTTCCGCGAGGGCGTGACCCTTTCCC
>DASRZG010000330.1:0-3095 GCA_035686585.1 Phycisphaerae bacterium | reverse complement strand
CGTCGCCGAAGGTGTCGGTCAACTGCCCGAACTGGGGCGTGAACCCGTCCAGCACGAAATCCCGCACCCGTTCCGCCAGGTCGTCTCTGCTCGTTCTCGTCGCCATCGCACGTGTCTCCGAAATGTTTCCCGCTTCCATCCTATGCACCCGATCCCCCCGGAACCCACGCCCGCGCGCAGGACCCCCCGGGCGCAGTCCAGCGGTCCCGCCTGCGGCGACCGTGAAGGCGGTCGGATCGACGCTGTCTGTTCACAGACCCTTGGGGTCGTTATTGTTTCCCCCCGAATACTCGTTACCCCTTCGCCCCCACAACCTGGTAATACACCTTCCCCGCGCGCTGGTTGGCCTTCACGGCGCCCTTCTTCTCAAGCTCCTCCAGCAGTTCGGCCGCCTCCCACCGCTGGCAGCCCAGGCCGCCGATCAGGTCTTCCAGCGTGCAGGGGCGGCGGCGGAGGACGTCGAGGATCTGCTCGGCCGTCACCGAGCTGGGCGAATCGGTCTCGGACTGGAAGTGGGCGATGATCTCGGCCTTGGGCCCGAGCACCTCCCGGATGTGCTCCATGCGGTCGCGGGGGACGGGCAGGGCGTATTCCTCCGTCGGGGGCCGGGTGACGGTGTTCAGGTCGATCCGGTCCGGGTCGATCCGGTCGATGAGGGCCTTGAGCTTCGCGGTGTGCTCGTCGGAGTCGTTGATCCCCGCCGCCAGGAGCACCTCCAGGTGGATCCGGCCGGGGTATTCGCGCCGAAAGGCCTCCAGCCCGGCGACCATGGTCTCGAAGCTCAGCTCCTTGCACGGCCGGTTGATGGTCTGGAACGTCTCCGGGTCGGCGGCGTCGAGGCTGGGGATGACCAGGTCGGCTTCCATCAGGTCCCTGCGGACCTGGGGGTCGTACAGCAGCGACCCGTTGGTCAGGACGGCGACGGGCACGTCGGTGAGCTCCTTGATGCCGGCGATGATCCTGCCCACGTCGCGGTGGAGCGTCGGCTCCCCGGAGCCGGACAGCGTCACGTAGTCGCACTCGCATCCGGCCTGGAAGACCTGGGCCAGCTCGGCGAGGACCTCGTCGGTGGGGACGTACTCGTCGCGCGTCAGCGTGCATTGGGTCGTCCCGCCCACCTGGCAGTAGATGCAGTCGTAGGAGCAGACCTTGAAGGGCACCAGGTCGACGCCCAGCGACCGCCCCAGCCGGCGGGAGGGCACGGGGCCGAAGATGTGCTTGTGATGCTTGTCGGTCATGGTCTCACCCGTCGTCGGTCGAATCATCATAGCGCAGCGGGCCCCTGCCCATCCGGCGGCGGAGGTCCGCCTGCATGGCGATCATCCGCTCCCGCACGGCCGGCAGAAGCCCCTCGGGCCCGAGCCGGTCGATCTCGCGCTTGGGGAAAGGCCGGCAGTAGGCCACGGCGATCCGCGGGCCCAGCGCCGGCAGCAGGCGGGTCCGGGGGAACAGTTCGAACGCGCCCTCGATGACGGTGGGCACGACCCACTCGGCCGCCCGGCGCGCCAGGACGGTCACCCCGGGCAAGAACGGGCCGATCCGCCCGTCCGTCGTGCGGGTGCCCTCGGGGAAGACCACCAGTTGCTCGCCGCGTTTGAGCCGGCGAAGGCCTTCCTTGATGGCGGCGGTGTCGGCGGTGCCGCGGCGGACGGGGAAGGCGTTCAGCGAGAGGATCATCTGCCGAAAGACCGGCGGCTTGAACAGCCCGTCGCGGGCCATGAAGTTCATCGTCCGCCTCAGGGCCAGGCTCATCAGGGGCGGGTCCAGGAAGCTCTGGTGGTTGCACAGGTACAGCGCCGAGCCGATAGTCGGCTCATAATGGCGATTAAAAACCTCCACGCGCCAGAAGGCGACGGCCAGCAGTTGGAGGGTCACCCGCCAGAAGCGGTACCACGGGTTGGGCCCGGGCACCCCGGGCGGCAGCGACCACTCGCGGAGGCCGGGGTTGGGATAGGAGGGCAGGGCCTTCACGTCCGCGCCCTCACCGCCTCGGCCAGGGCGGCGGTCATCTGCTCGATCGTCATGTCCGTGGTGTCGATCTCGACGCAGCCGGGGGGCTTGACCAGCGGGGCGACGGGCCGGGAGCGGTCGCGCCGGTCGCGGGTGGCGATGGCCTGGTAGATCGACTCGTACGTCACGTCCCGGCCGGCGGCCGTCATCTCCTCATGCCGCCTGCGGGCGCGGACCTCGGCGGAGGCGTCGAGGTAGAACTTCACGTCGGCGTCGGGGAAGACCACCGAGCCCTGGTCCCTGCCCTCGGTGACGACCCCGCCGGCCCGGGCGATGAGCCGGCGGGCGATGCGGCGCTGGAGGTCGGCCAGGACGGAGCGGACCTTGGCGGCGCGGGCGAGGTAGTGGGCATTGTCGGTGACCTCGGCGGAGCGTATCTCGGCGGAGACGTCCTGCCCAGCCAGCAGCACCCGCAGAGCGTCGCGGTCGGGCACAAGCTCCACGTCCAGCCCGGCCGCCAGGCGGGCGAGGGCCTCTTCGTCCGCCAGGTCCACGCCCTCCCGCAGGGCGGCCAGGGTCACGGCGCGGTAGGTCGCGCCCGTGTCCAGGTAGGCGATGCCCAGTTGCCGGGCGAGCCGGCGGGCGGCGGTGCTCTTGCCCGATCCGGCCGGTCCGTCGATCGTCACAATCATGCGGGCGGTTATACCGCATCGGACCTTCCGGCGGTAGCGATGGAGTCTCCGGGGACGTTCCGTCGGGTGCCCCGGACAAGCGGAGCTTGTCCGGCTCCCTCCCGCCGCCCGACGGACCCCGTGCGATCACCGCCGCCAGAAGTAGTGCCACGTGTAGTTCAGCTCCACGCCCTTCTTCGCGTTCAGCGTCAGCTTCCACTTGATCTCGCCCACGCTGTTGAAGTGGTTCCACCAGTATGGCCAACTGTACCAGTTCCACCAGTGCGGGACGGTCTGGTCGAAGACGTTGACCATCTCCGCCTTGCCGTCGTGGTCGGCCTCGCCCACGTTGCCCAGCAGGTGGCGGGTGACCTCCAGGTCGATCGGGTGGTCGCGGTGGTTGGTCAGCTTGACCTGCCCGGCCAGGTCCACGCGCATGTACTGGTGCCCGTCCCAGGTCACGGCGTTGGGGGT
>DASRZG010000329.1:0-8928 GCA_035686585.1 Phycisphaerae bacterium | reverse complement strand
CTCTTTCCGAGGCAGACAGTTCGGAGTTCGAAGATCGAGGGTGCGGTCTGGGCAAGGTGTGCCGATTCCTCCGGCCGATTCCGTCCGGATCGGCGACATGGCGTCGTCTCGGTGCAGTCGCGGCGGTCAGCGTCCGAATACAGGGAGGTAAGCGTCGTGTGTCATTGGCCAATCGAAAGCCGTCTTCCATCCCCATCGCCAATCCGCAGGCCGGTTTGTGCCGCCCGGAATGGTCCGGGGTGGAAAACGTATCGTAGTTTGCCCGGGACGAGGGCATGCCGGGCCGGGAGGATGGCCCGGGGGCGCGTGGCCCGCTGGAGGGTGCACCATGCGGTATCGGGTACATTACGTTGTTCGCAGCGAGCGGCGGACGGCCGAGGTCGAGGCCGCCAGCCCCCAGGAGGCGGAGGTCAAATTCCGCCACACCTGCGCGGACTGCGACATGTCCAAGGAACGTGACTCGCAGGTCTTGAGCATCTGCCCCGACCCGGACGTGTACGGGGCAGGATGGTAAGGGTCGCCTGGGCCATGGGGCGAGGGCGCGGCCTTCGATCCTCAATCGATCAGGGCGCCCCGGCGATGGCGCAGTAGATCAGGAACGCCACCCACAGCAGGAAGATCAGCGCCAGCAGGATGGTCTTCCATCGGGCGGGGTGGGCGCTGCGGTCGGCGATGCCGTCGACGACGTCCACCGGCTCCGGGGGCGGGGGGGCGGTCCGGTCCGGTTCTTCGGCCCCGGGGGTGGGGCGGGGCGTGGTCTTCCGCCGCGCCATCACACCGTCTCCGAGTCGAACGCCGCGGCCGGCCGGAACGCTTCCTCGAAGTCGTAGACGTCCCGGAAGTCCTCCAGGCTGTCCTGCTCGGTCTTCCTCATGTGCCCGTTGTCCACCAGCAGGTAGACCATGTTGCCGAAGTCGATGGTCCGTCGGATGTTCCACCGCGTCAGCACGTGGCTTGCCAGAGCGCCCCATCGCGCCAGGGCCTCCGCCCGCAGGGCGTGGCACAGTTGCGCGCCGGTCACGTGGCGCTCCTGGGCCTCCTCGGCCTGCTCGCCGTGGGTGTCCTCCACGGCCCGTTGGAGCCCGTCGTGCAGGAACGCGAAGGCCTCCAGCGGGTATCGCCCGTCCTCCCGGATCACTTCCTCGAGGCTCTTCTCCGGTGTCTCTCTCATGATGCTCGCGGGAACAAGGGGTTGGATTGGGCCAGCGCGGTGCCCGGCGCCAGGCCGGCCCACCGCGTACGCGCGTCCAGAGGCTGGGCCCCTCCGCCGGCAAGGCCCAACTGCCGCAGGCCCTCCTCGGCCTTTTCGGGCATGATCGGCTCGAGGTAGCTCAGCACGATCCGAACGGCCTCGGCGCAACTGTACAGGATCGTCCCCAGCCGGTCGCGCTGGGCGGGGTCCTTGGCGAGTTGGAACGGCTGGGTGGTGTCGATGTACCGGTTGGTCGCCGAGGCCAGGTCCAGCACGGCGCGGATGTAGTCGCTGAAGCGGCACTGCCTCATCAGCCCTTCGGCCTGCTCGTGCAGCGCCGTGACGGCGGCACCGAGCATCTCGGCCTCCAGCCCGGCAAGGGACCGCCCCTGGGGGGCGGGGACGGCCCCGTCGAAGTACCGTCCGATCATGTGGACCGTCCGGCTGAGAAGGTTGCCGATGTCGTTGGCCAGCTCGGCGTTGTAACGGGACTTCAGGGCGTCGCGGGAGAAGTCCCCGTCCAGGCCGAAGGGCACCTCGCGCAGGACGAAGTAGCGGAACGCGTCGCGGGAGTATTCCCGGCACAGCTCCGCGATCACCTCGCACGAGATGAAGTTGCCCAGGCTTTTGGACATCTTCCTGCCCTCCGACGTCCACCATCCGTGGGCGAAGACCGTCCGGGGCAGCTCCACGTCCAGCGCCATCAGCATGCAGGGCCAATACACGGTGTGGAACCAGAGGATGTCCTTGCCGATCAGGTGCAGGTCGGCGGGCCAGTACTTCATGTGCACGCCGTCGCAGGCGTCGCCGACCTCCGGCCAGCCGAGGGCGGTGATGTAATTGCTCAAGGCGTCGATCCAGACGTAGACGCGGTGGGAGGGGTCGTTGGGCATCTCGATGCCCCAGGAGAGGCTGGAGCGGGAGATGCTCAGGTCCTCCACGCCGGCGCGGACCTTGCTGACCACCTCGTTGCGGCGGGATTCGGGCTGGATGAACTCCGGGTGGGCCTCGACGTGCGCCAGCAGGCGGTCGGTCCACCGGCTGAGGCGGAAGAAGTAGCTCGGCTCGGAGTATCTCTGCAGCGGCTTGCCGCTGATGGGGCTGGTGTACTCGTTCCGGCGAGCGGCCTGCTCGGTGACGAATTCCTCCTGGCCCGGGTCATACCAGCCGGAGTACTCGCCGAGGTAAATCTGGCCGCGATCCAGCAGTTGGGTGATGATGTTCCGGACGCGTTGGACGTGCCGGGGCTGGGTGGTGCGGATGAAGTCGTCGTGGGAGATGTTCAGCGCCTTCCAGAGGTCCTGGAAGTGCAGGCACACCTCGTCGCAGTGGGTCTGGGGGTCGACGCCGCGCTCGGCGGCGGCGTCGGCGACTTTGGAGGCGTTCTCGTCGGTGCCGGTCAGGAAGAACACGTCCCTGCCGGCGGCGCGGTGGTAGCGGGCCAGCACGTCGGCGGCGATGGTGGTGTAGGCGTGGCCGATGTGGGGGGCGTCGTTGACGTAGTAGATCGGCGTCGTAACGTAAAATGTCTCGCTCATGCTCTTGACCACCTCACGTCCGTGCGGAGCCGGGGCCCCCACAGCATCCGCGCGGCGGGGGGAAAGTCAACCCGGCGTCGGCCGGCGGGCTCAGCCTTGCGGGGCGGGCGCGTCCCCGCCGCCATCGCCCCCGCCCTTGCCCTTGCGTCTTCCCCGCCGCCGTTTCCTGGCGGGCCTGTCGCCCGGCCGGGCCGGCGGGGCCCCGGGACCGGCCTGGCCCGCGGCGGGCGTGGCGGCGGCGGCGTTGGCGCCGGCCTGAGGGGCGGCGTCCTTCTTGCGGCGCCGGCCGCGCCGCTTCCGGGGACGCTTGGGTAGGGTTTCGTCGGGCGCTTCGGCGGGCGGGCCTGCGGCCTCGGCCGCCTCGGGTACCGGCGGGGGCTCCACAGCCCGCTCCAGGGTGGGCGCCTCCAGCCGAGGCTGCGGCCTGCGCCGGACGGCGGCGGCGAGCTCCTCCGTCGTCGGCTCGGGCAGGTTCCGCTCGGCGACGTCCTCGACGCGCACCATCTCCTGCGTACGGTTCGCCAGCATCAGCCGGACCAGTTGCGTCAGCGTCTGCGTGTCCATGACCTTGCCCAGCACCCCGTCGGCCGTGCGGACCCAGGTGTTCTTCCGCGGCAGGGACTTGATCAAGTCCTCGTACGTGGCGTCCTCGTACCGCAGGCAGCACATCAGCCGGCCGCACCGGCCGGAAATCTTCGTCGGGTCCAGCGTGGCCTTCTGCGTCTTGGCCATCCGCATCGAGATGGGCTTGAGGAACTTCAGGTACGTCTGGCAGCAGCATTGCATGCCGCAGCGCTCGTAGTCGGCGATCAGCCGGGCCTCGTCCCGGGCGCCCACCTGGCGCATCTCGATCCGCGTGTGGTACTGCCCCGCCAGTTGGCGGACCAGCTCGCGAAAGTCCACCCGGTGCTCGGCGGCGAAGTAGAATACGATCCGCTCACCGCCGAGGAGGTGCTCAACGCACACCAGCTTCATCTGCAGCTTCAGATGGGCGATGGTCTCCTCGCAGACGGCGGCCTTTTCGGCCGCCGCCCGCTGAAGGTGGGCCTGGTCGTTGAGGTCCTGCGCGTTGGCCAGCCGGAGCACCCGCCCTCCGCGGTAGATGGGCGAGTCCCCCCCGGTTGTGCGAAGGTAGCTCTCCAGCATCTGCTTGTCGATGAAGGAGCACCGTGGCCCCTCGCCGACGTTGACGAGCACCTGTCCCAGCTCCGTGCCGCGGATGGTCCGGATGACCAGTTGCGTCCCCGGCGGCGGCGGGGTGTCCAGATGATGGCGCAGCATCCCCAGGTTCGCCATCCGACCGTAGCGGACCACCACGCGCTTCTCCTCGCGCCCGGGCTCGTCCTGCCCGTCGAGATCCTTCTCCTCGGCGTCCGGCGGCGCTGCCTCCCCCGGCGGCGCCAGTTCCTCCGGCGGCGCTGCCGCCTCGGGCGGCGCATCCGGCGGTGTCCGGGTATCGTCATTCATCCGTCGTGTCCCAAAGCCTTTCCGCCGGCCGGCGCCTCCGCGAGAACACCCCGGGCGCTTCGACCGGCTCGGCGGGGGAATTATATCACGTGAGATTCGTACGCCCCAACGCTTATGTGGGTTTGGGGTTCCCCGCCCGGCCGCTATCGGCGAATCCGCAGGAAGACGCCCGGCATGGTCGAGGGCATGGTCGTGGGCCTCAACCCCATGGTCGGCGGGGTCGGCGCGGTTTCCCGGGCGGGGGGCTCGGAGTCCCTCTCGGCAGCACCCTCGTCCCTGTACGAGCTGATCTGGCTGACGTGGATCGCCAGCGTCGGCCCGGGCGCCAGTGCAAAGCCGATCCGCTCGCCGACCAGGTTGCCGGCGATCTTCGAGCCGGTCCGCAGCTTCAGGGTGCACCGGCCCGGCGCGGCGGCGTCGAAATCGGCCTCGGCGATGTCGGCGGCGGGCGCGACCACCTTGCCGAACTGGCTCTGGAGGGTCCATTCCCGCTCCAGCAGCCTGCCGCGAAGGACGTCCCCGTTGCACAGCGTCAGCTTGGCGCCGTCGCCGGTGGTCGGGGCGCCGGGCAGCAGGAACTGCAGAACGCGCTGGCGGGGCAGGTCCATCGGCATGCCCAGGGCCAGCTTGCCCTTGATCCGCGGGGCGGTCAGCAGCCCCGACAGGACGGACCCGTTGCGGAAGAGGGCCCGATGCAGCCCCCCGGCCGGGGTGTCCAGCTCCAGCGACCGCAGGTCCGACCGCCGGATCGCGATCTGCCCGTGGCAGGTCAGCAGCTCGAACGTGTCGCTTCCGTCCTCGAACGCCAGCCGCTGGCCCGACCGCAACACCATCAGCGCCACCGTCTGGGCGATCTCCTCGGGCCGCTTCGGTCCGATGCGGTAGGCCGCCTGGGCGAACCCCTCCGCCGGCACCGACAATTTGCTCCCGCCGGCCAGCGTCAGGTTCACCGGGCCGCTGATCAGCCTCCCGGCCACGATCTGCCCGTCGGTCAGCACGGCAAGGACGCGCTGCCCCCCCGGCGCGGGGATCGTAACGGACGTCTCCGTCCTCCCCGCGTCCGGGATGGATATCCGCTGCTGACCCGGTGCGCCCACCAGGCCGATCAGGCGCTCCGCCTTCAGCGTCATGGGCCCGAATTCCGTCGCCAGCTCGAACTGTTCGTTGGTGATCTCGCCCAGCACCTCGCTGTC
Organism: Phycisphaerae bacterium; assembly: GCA_035686585.1. Taxonomy (GTDB): domain Bacteria; phylum Planctomycetota; class Phycisphaerae; order SM23-33; family SM23-33; genus DASRZG01. The sequence goes on along the minus strand of DASRZG010000329.1, from coordinate 3,538 downwards.
ATCGGCCAAGACCAGCAGGTCAGTCTCCGGCCTGCGCCGCAGCTCGATCCCCCCGAGCATCAGGGACATCCCCGGCATGTTCACCACGATCCGGCGCAAGGCCGGCGGGGCGTCCCGGAGGTGGTCGGCGGGGTCGAACCCCTCCAGCAGCTTGGTCGCCTCGGAAAACGGCCGGCGCTGTGCCTGGAAGAAGCACAACGCCACCGCCTCGCCGGCGGGCACCTCCAGGGCCGTGTCGAAGTAGATGTCGTCGCTGTTGGGGCGCAGCTCCGGCTGCGGCTTGAGCCTGGCATCGGGCGCGGCGTACACGTGCACCACCGAAGGGCGCGAGGAGCTGTCGGAAGATCCGCTGGTCGCGAAGCCCCAGTCCTTCTCCCCCGGCTGGGCGCCGCCGGAGGTGGTGCGGCTCCTCTGGGTCGAGTCGCCCATGTTCGAATGATGCCGGCACTTGGCCGTCACCTTCCGGTCCGAGTCGTTTTCGAAGATGTCGATCCACCGGCAGACGCCCGCCTTGGCGTCGACGCGGATCCGCCGCCAGACTCTCAGGCTGCCGGCGGTCCAGGGCCCGATCTCGACCTCCGACCCGTCCGCGCTGATCCGGGCGGTGCCGAAGGAGTTGAAGGTCGAGTTGTCCACCAGCAGCCTCATCCCGCCGTCGTAGGCGTCGTTGGTGCCGTCGTTGACCATGCCGTTGCCGCCGATGTCCCACTGGAAGCCCATCGCGTCCTGCCGCGTCCAGGTCAGCGACGTGGTCGCCCCGGCCGGCAGGTGAATGCCGTCGTCATCGCACAGGCCCGTCCCGGCCGAGGCGGCCAGGAGGCACGCCGTCCACGCCAGGCGCGTCATGGTGGGTGAAACTCCTTTCCTTCGGGGATGGGGTCATCCCCTGATGAACACCTGGGGCCCGCCCCATGGCATCGGCCCGTTCCAGGGCCCGAACGGCTGGGGCGCACCCGCTCCGGCCCCGGCGGGGCCCGAGGGGCCGAGCTTCTCCAGCACGTTCCGGACGCGCTGGCGGACCTCCGGGTCGGTGTCCTCCAGGTACTTCTTCAGCAGCGGGGCGATGGTGGCGTCCATCCGCATCAGGTTGTCCTCGGCCTCCTGGCGGTCCTTGAAGTTCGGCGCCGACAGGCCGGCGACGTACTGGTTCACCAGGCGGATGACGTGCTCGGGGGGCAGGGCGTCGGGGCGCTCCACGGAGACGATCTGCCCGAGGTGGACCGTCACCGTCGGTCCGGGCTTGACGTCGAAGCGGATGGCCTCGGCCCGGAGCTGCCCGCGGAGGGTGCTGCCGTCCCAGAGGCGGACCATCGCCCAGTCGGGCTGGCGGGGGTCGAAGGCCATCGCCACCAGGTTGTCGGGGCGGATGGGCGCCTCGCCGAAGTCGGTCCGCAGCGACAGGGTCTCGTCGGCAAGCCGTCCGACGAGGACGTCGCCGTTGCTCAGCGCCATCCGCGTCATTGGCTCGGCCTCCGGCGTTTCGGCGGCGAAGCGGATGGCCCGGACCATCTCGCGGGGCACGTCCAGGCTCCTGCCGAGCTTCAGCGGCAGGGAGATCCGCTCGCCCGCCAGCAGCCCCGCCAGTTTCGAGCCGTTCAGGAACTCCGCCCGGTGCATCCCGTGCTGGACCCCGTCCAGGCGGATCTGCAGCAGGTGCCCGCTCTCCATCGGCACGGGTCCGTGGCGGGTCTGGAGCGTCAGCTTCAGCCCGGCGGCGTCGAAGGCAAGCCGGTCGCCGTTGTACAGGACGATCAGCGGGTCGGTCATGGGCGCCTCTTCGGGCTTGTCCTTGCTGATGCGGTAGGCGCACTGCTGGACGCCGGCGAAGGGGATCGCCAGCTTCCCGCCCGTCGGCAGGACCAGTTCCACCGCCCCGGCGGCCGGGGTGCCCGAAACCACCTGCCCGCCCAGCATGGCCGCCCGGACCGTCCCGTCGGCCGAGGCGGCGAAGCCGATCACCTTCTCCGCCGGCAGGTCCATCGGCCCGTGGAGCGTCTGCAGCCGGTAGGAGGGGTTGTTGATGGTCCCGAGAATCCAATCCCCGTTGGCCAACTGCACCCCGTCGGCGGAGGGGCGGCGGTCCAGCTCGATCCCCGCGTCGAACTCCTCGACGGGGAAATTGACGATGAGCTTTCGCACCTCGGACGACAGGTCGCCCAGCATCTCCCGCGGGCGGAAGGCCTTCATCCGCTTGATCAGCTCCTCGGCGGTCTGGCCCTGGCTCTCGAAGTAGCACATCACCGCCGACTTGCCGGGCGGGACGGACAAGGTGTAGTTGATGTAGATGCAATTGCCCTGGATGCTCACGCCCGGGCGGACGCGGGACTTGGGCCCGCACAGCACGTGCAGCAGGCTCGGCCTGCCGTCGCCGTGGGCGGTCACGAAGGCCCAGTCCTTCTCCCCGAATTCCCCGCCGCCGGAGCTGGTGGCGGCCGTGGCGATCATTCCGTTGATGCTGCTGTACACCCGCACGGAGACGGTCTGGGCGGAGGAGGTGGGGTTGGTGAAGATGTCCAGCCAGCGGGCGAAGGCGTGATTCCTGTAGACCTTGCACCGCCGATGCACGCTGATCTCGCTGCCCCGGTTCCACGGGCCGATCTCCACCTCATCGCCGGCGGCGTTCATCCAGCCCCGCCCGTCGGGGGACTGCATGTTCGATCCGTTGATCTGGCAGTACATCCCGTTGCCATAGAGGTAATTGGTGCCTTGGCCCACCTGCAAGCCGTGCTGGAGGTCCCAGCGGTAGCCCCCGGAATCGGTCAGGTACATCGTGAAATTCCCCTGCCGGGTCTGGGGTATGTGCAGCCCGCTCTTGCTCGACCCGTCCGCCGCCGGCGCCGATGCCGCCGAAGCCAGCACGACCATCCAACCCAATCCGCGCAACGCACATCCCGGGACGCGTCCCATGGCGGTCCTTTCCATCGGGCCGAACCCATCCCCGCAGCAGCGGCCGGCCTGTGCCGCCACCGAAACCGATTGTACCCGGTTTCCTTTGGACGCGCAAGAGGGCAGACGGGTTCCCACGGAGTGCAGGGGGAAGGCCCGGGACGGCGAAGGAACAACGAACAGTGAATGTTGAATGTCGAATCTCGAACGCCGAAGTGAATGGCCGGACACGTACTTCGTCATTCGATATTCGATATTCGCTATTCGATATTCCCTTCCGTGGCAGTTGGAGCCGGGCCATAGCCTCCGAGCCGGCTTCACTTCTTCACGACCACTTCCTCGATCGTGAAGTTGCCCATGGTCGAGACGATCCCGAAGAACTCGTCCAGGTCGCCGTTTCCGGTCAGCAGGGCGATGTGGCCGGCGCCGTACCCGCCGTAGGCGGCGTCCAGGCCGATCCACTTCTCGCCGATCAGCACCCGGTTCCACGCGTGCGGGGCGAAGACGTTCCTCTTGCCGCGGTACGGGCCGACGTACACCATCCCACTGACCACCTCCGCCGGCAGCCCCGCCGCCCGGCACATCGCCGCCACCAGCACCGCGTGCTCCGTGCAGTCGCCCTGCTTGCTGCGGGCCACCTCCGACGCCGACG
>DASRZG010000328.1:0-4569 GCA_035686585.1 Phycisphaerae bacterium | reverse complement strand
CGCCCTCCCGGCCCCACCAGGTTGGACTGCCGCCGCCGTAGGCCCGCACGGCCAGCCACCCCGGCCCGGCCACCGTCAGCTTCTCGGCGAACTCGATCCGCCGCCCGTCCCCCCGCGGCGTCACGCGCCGGACGACCTTGCCGTTGTGGACGATCTCCACCACCGCCAGCGGCGTCCGGCACAGGGCCCGGCCCTTGACCAGGACCTCCTTGCCGTCGCCGGCGTCGATGGCGCCACCGGGGCCCTGCCCGTCGGCCTCCAGCAGCAGCATCGCCCCCGACGAGACGAACGTCCTGCCGGCGGCGAGGTGGTTCACCCACGTGTCGTAGTCGAGCTTGGCCCCGCACTGCACGTACACGCGGGCGAAGCCCATCAGGTTGGCCGGGTAGTCCGACCCGATCGACAGCGGCAGGCGGAAGCCGCAGTTCAGCAGGTCGTAGTAGCGGTCGGGGTTGTGGGCGTCCAGCGAGTCCAGCGCCCCCAGGATGGCCTGGATCGGCACCTCGTGGACGACGTCGTGGGCGGCGATGGAGATGCCGCCCGCCTCCCGGACCATCGCGTGCGTGTGCGAGTTCGGCGGCCAGTGCACCGCTTCGGGACCGCCCATGAAGCCGGTGCTGACCGGCTCGATCAGCCGATCGATCCGCAGGAACACCATGTGCCCGAAGACCTCGTCGTTGCGGTACTCCTCGCCCGTCCAGACGATCCGCCCGCCCGTCGACAGCTCCGCCACCTTGCCCACGCCGAACGTGTCCGGGCGGTTGGCCACCAGGCCCTGCGGGAACTCCCGCGTCCGGACGTTCTTCCACCAGTGCTTGAGGATCAGGTTGTTGTTCACCCACAAGTCTTCCGCCTGGGAGTGCACGTTCAGCCAGGCGGGGTCTTCGTTCTCGTACCAGTTGGGCTTGACCCAGTGGACGTGCGTGTCGCCGCCGTACCAACCGGCCGCGGGCATGTCCACCCAGCGCTTCAGGCGGACGGTGATCTCCGCCGCGTCGGTCTCGGCCTCGGCGATCTCGTACTCGAAGCCCTTCTGGGCGCGGACGTGGACCTTCCCGGCTGGGACGGTCGCGGCGGCGGCCCCGTCGCAGTAGCCGAAGGTGTAGACCGTCCGCTCGCCCGCCAGCACCACGGGCCTGCCGCCGGCGAGGGCGTACCGCCCGTCGGCCCCGTGCAGCCACAGCCGGGCGGCGGAGGGATTGCCGGTGGCGTCGTCGAGGATCCGTACCGTCACCTTTCGCGACGGGGCGGCGGCGCCGGTCAGGTCCGCCTCCGCCCGGCCGGCGCCGGCCTCCGCGCGGAGGTGCATGCGGAAGGCGCCCGCCCGCGGGACGGCGTAGGGCAGCAGCAGCCATTCGGTCGTGCCGGGGCGGAGGTTCGCCTGGAGGGGGTCGAGGTTGGCCTCGCCGATCGAGCCGGCGATCCGGACCGGGGCGGGCCGGCCGCTCGTGTTGACCAGCTCGACCAGCACGGCCTCGGCCCGCCCGGCCAGCGGCGCCAACGCGCCGCCGGCGGCGATCGCCACGCCGTCGGGCGAGACCGTCGCCTTGACGTGCCCGAGGGCCTTGGCGTACTCGGCCAGCAGGGCGTCGGCGCGGTCCAGGGCGGCGTCGACGTTCAGGGCGAACCGCTGGTCGGACCAGCGGCGCATGCCGAACCCGGCCTCGACGCCCTGGGCCTGGAGCTGCCGCTGGAACTGGATCTGCTGGGCGGTGGCGCCGAGGGAGTTGACCTGTCCATTGCGGTCGGTGACGACCGCCTGGGCGATCCGCGCCAGCGCCCCCGCCCGCCGGCCGACCTCGGCCGCCCTGTACGCCAGGCCCCCCGCCCGCGGCGCCTGGCGGGCCGGCGCCGCCGTCTCCCGCGTCTGCGCCGGTTGCGTGGCGGGGCCATGGGCGGAGGCGGCAGCGGCGATCCATGTCACGACAGTCGCAAGAACGAGCCTCTGCATCAAGGACCTCCTCCAATCAACGGCGGATAGCGGAGCAGGCAATTGCGGACCTTTCAATTGCGGATTTCGGATTTCGAATTGCGGATTTGAGAAGAGGCAGGCCCGGGTGCCCCCAATGGGGTCTTCGACAGGGTCAGGCGTCTTTTGCCTGACCATGCCGGAGCCTCCCGCCGGCTACCGCATGGTTACGCAGACAACGCGTAACCATGTCGAAGACCCCATTGGGGGCACCCCATGTCCTTCTCCTTTTCAGTCCGCAACGACTACGGTTTCCTCGCCATCTTGTCCAGCATGTTCCCCGCCTCGATCCTCGCCGCGTCCCACGCCTCCGGGTTGTTCTTCCAGTTCTCGGTCTTCCCGGCCGCATCCCAGCCCAGGGGCTGGCCGTGGATGATCGAGTTGACGATCCGATCGGCGGCGGGGCCCTCGCCGGCCTCTTTCAGCAGCCAGAAGTACTCGTAGTCCTGGAACCCGCGGCGGTGGGCCTTGAGGCGGATGGAGGCGACGGGCCGGTCGGAGCCGATGAACTCGCCCCGATAGATCAGCAGCCCCGAGCCGTTGAAGGCCGCGTCGCCCTTGCGGAAGTTGATCGCCTCGGTCCAGTTGGCCAGCGGCCTGTGGGGCCCGCCCTCGATCCAGTGCGCGTCGAACTCCCACGCGCAGTACCCGCAGCGGTACTTCCAGGCGATCCAGCCCAGGCACCGGCCCGTCAGCACGTCCAGGTCCAGCAGCGTGTTCGAGCCGTTCTCCCCGCCGGATTGGGTGGTCTCATAGATCACCGAGCCGTAGAACCACGGCTCGACGCGGTCGCGGAAACGCTGGATCTTCGGCTGGTCGAAGCCGATCGTCGCGCACACCCACAGGTCCACGTAGTCGGCCAGTTGTCGCATGGCCGGGGAGTTGTACCCGCCGTCGATGCGGTACTTGAACCACCCCTCGCCCAGCCCGCGGCGCAGGAGCTTGCAGAAGTAGATCATCTTGTCGTACGCCGCCTGGTAGTACGACTCGTCCAGGCTGTCGATGAAGAGGATCTTCTCCACCTTCCGCATCCGCGGGTCGGCCTCGAAGTGGGCCTTGACCTGCCGGGCGGTCTCCAGCCACACGGCCTCGAATTCCGGCGTCGGCCCGCCGTCGGGGGTGGGGATGGGCCAGGCCCGGCTCTTCTTGGCGCCGCGCTCGCAGTCGAACGGCAGCACCATGTGGCCGATCGGCACGCCCATCCCCGGGCCCCAGTAGCCGTGCTCTTTGGTAAAGGCCGTCCCGTCGAGGTACTTGCCCACCCGGGCGTCGTAGTCGGTCCAGTCGAGGGTGACCTCGGCGCCCTTGACCGTCAGCTTGGGCCGGTAGAAGCACACCCCCGGCTGGAAGCGGTGCCGGCGGGCCATCTGGTAGTAGCCCAGCTCCTGTTCGGGCGGCATCTGCTTGAGCGTGCCGTTCCAGATGTCGCCGCGGCAGTGGATCTCGTCGGGGAGGGCGAAGTCCCAGACGTTCAGCTCGACGGCGACGGTCTGGCTTCCGGCGGGGCAGGTGACGGTCAGGTCGCCCTTGTACACCCCCGGCGGGGCGGCCTGGCGGTCGGGCGGGACGAAGATGTCCACCCAGACCGTCTGGTTGCGCTGACTGGGCCCGATGGCGTTGCGGGCGTCGGGGATGTCGAAGCGGAGCGGTTCGCCGGCGGGGGCGGGGATCAGCGGGTCGGCGTACCAGCCCGGCCCCAAAGAGAGGTGGTCGTAGCGCGTCGACTTCTGCTTTACCTGGACGTACCAGGCCTTGTACAGGCTGACGTGCGGAGGGGTGATCTGCGCCCCGCCGGGCCCGACCAGCTTGTCGAGCCGGACCTGCACGCCCTCCAGCGGCCCGGCGCCCTCGGGCCTGGCGACGACCAATTGGAAGGCGGCGAACTCGTTGCGGGCGGCGCGGAGCGTGACCTTGCCGGCCTTGGCGTCCCAGACCGGGTTGGATCGGGCGTAGTCGCCGGTGGGGTAGTCCTTGTGGACCTCGGGCTGGTCCTCGAAGTACCTGCCCGTGACCGGATTGACCCGGACCCCGTCGCCGGTGGCCCATACGGTGGGGGTGTTCATGGTGTTCCCTCGGGCGTCCTGCTCGCCCCCGGCCGGGACGATGGTGGCGGAGATGCAGATCATCAATGCCAGTGGTGTCCAGGCACGCATGAGCATCTCCTTATTGCGGATTGCGGATTTCGGATTGCGGATTGAACGACAGAAGAAGACTGCGAAACCGCAAGCGTTGCCGGCTCGTCCCGCCATCCGGCCCGGATGTGGGGCCCAACCGCGCCGCGCGGGGCATCGCTTCTGTTGCTCCTCAATCCGCAATTCGCAATTCGCAATCCGCAATCGCTACGGCTTCTTCGCCATCGCGTGCAACATCTCGCCCGCCTGGATTCGCACGGCGTCCCAGGCCTCGGGGTTGTTCTTCCACAACTCGACGTTGCCGACGGCCGCCTGGCCGAAGGGGTCGGCGTGGACGACGGAGTTGACCATCTTGTCGGCCTCGGCGGCCTTGCCCGCCTGCTTGAGCAGCCAGAAGTACTCGTAGTCCTGGAAGCCGCGGCGGTGGGCCTTGAGGCGGATGGTCGCGACGGGGCCGGTGTGGCCGGT
>DASRZG010000327.1:0-6378 GCA_035686585.1 Phycisphaerae bacterium | reverse complement strand
GCTGGAGTTCCGCCTGGCGGCCGACAAGGACACCGCGAAGAGCGGCCTCGCGGACAACCTGATCGTCGAGGCCTTCAGGGAGCTGGTACCCAAGGCCAAGAAAGGCGCGGCCCCGGCGAAGAAGCGCCGCTGGTCGATCGGGTTCCTCCCGGCGATCCCCGTCGAGATCGTGCGGAAGTGACCGGCCTGTATCGGACCGGGGATCTTTCGGGCGGCGAACGGGCCGGTATCAAGCGAGTTGAGCGGCTCGGCTTGCCTCGGTTACGGGCGATCGAGGCGCATGGTTCCATACCACTAGAGCGGTCCTCACTACGCCATCACCCGCGTCAGGGGCTGGGCCGCCAACAGCATCAACGCTCGAGTACGCCTTGCAGCCGAGAACGACCGATTCAACCAGGAGATCCCCCTTTACTTCGGCGGGTCCGGCGGGCCCCCGAGGCGCAGGGCGGCGAGGCGCTCGGTGCAGTACCGGTAGTTGGCGAAGGGCACTTCCGGGGGGGGCATGTCGTCGACGACGGGGATGAAGCCGCCCTCGTCGATCAGGGGCAGGAGGCGGTCGATCTCGCGGTCGATGTCCTCGCGGCCGGCGGCGAGGCACGTGTGCCCGATCCCGCCGACCATGCGGAGGTCGCGCCCGAATGTCTTCCGCAGCTTGATCGGGTCCATGCCGGCGTTGCGCTCGCAGGGCCAGGTGCAGTTGAAGCCGTTCTCCAGCAGCATCCCCAGCAGCGCCTCGCAGTTGCCCGACGTGTACATGCTGACGATCGGCACGCCGGCCTCGGTGACGGCCCGCATCAGCGGTTCCTGGTGGGGCAGCCAGAAGTCCCGGTAGATCGCCGGCGAGATGTGCGGGCCGTTGCGGTAGGCCAGGTCCTCGCTGAAGTGCACGAAGTCCAGCCTCGCCTTCCCCAGCAGGGGGCGGATGACATCGAGCATGAACCGGCCGTAGGTCTCGAAGATCTCGTGCATCAGGTCCGGCGTGTCGTAGAAGGCCGTCAGGAACCGCTCCATGCCCATCAGGTAGAAGCCGAACCGGAAGAAGAACGGGTACAGGTGCAGGCCCACCGGCGTCTGCGAGCCGTTGACGGCCTCGATCGCCCGGGGCAGCTCGGGGTGGATCCGCCCCGGCGTGGTCGCGCTCAATCGTTCCTTGTACCGCCGCCAGTCGTCGGCCGACTTGACCGGGTGGTCGATGTGCCCGTAGTACATCGCCGGCGCCTCCTTGCGGTGCCGCACGGTGCACCCCATGCCGTCCCGCTCGACGTACTCGGTGTCGCTCTCCCAGAGAATCCGCCGCTCGAACGCGGGGATCGGCCCGAAGTTCACCGAGAAGTCCGGCGGCGTGTCCATGTTCAGGAAGTCGGTGGGGGAGACGCCCTCGGGCAGCCCTTCGCGGCGCCATCGCTCGACGGTCGCCGATTCGTACGGGTCGATGACCATCACCGGCAGGCGGTCCACCGGCTGGTAGCTCATGATGCGGTGAAATCGCTCGCGGGCATTCATGCGGCACGTCCTTGTCTCTGTGCGTCGGATTCGGCAGACGGTGGATTCGGCCGGCGCCCAGTAGAGCATCGGCCGGGCGGGCGGGCAAAGGCTTTCCTCCCGGCCAGCCCCTGCTGCGGGGGCGCCCAGCTCGCGTGTGACTGCGCGCGACCGCGCTCTGACGGCCTCGATCCCGTTCGTGTCCCGCCCCCTCTCCCCTCGCCCCCGAACCCAGCCCGATCCGGCCGGGCCTCATCCCGGCCTCTGAGGAAACAGGGGTTCTTCAGCGGAACCTCTAGTCAAGACCTGACCCCATCTCCTTTAGCTTCTCGAGTCACTTGCGCGGGCTGGGCCCGATCGATCCGCCTGCCTGTCCGGGGCGAACGGTCATTTTCCCGCCGCCAGCACAGAGCTGGATTCTGCCGGTTCTCCGAACGAGAATGCCGATCGGGCTGTCCGCGATAGACATATTCATCATCGCCACATCCCCGATGGTCAGAGGTTTTCTCTGATCCGACAGCACGTGCCCTAACACGTCGGTGTTTGTGCACCGAACAAACGCCCCGTCTGGCGTATACAGCTCAGCCTGTGTTTTCAAGGCGGCAGCTTCCGCCCGCGCGATCTCAAAAACAGGCCTCCCAGCAAGCTCACATACCGTCTTCCCGGCAGGACGCCGCAGTTCGACTCCAGCCTTCTTGCCGGCCTCGGTCCGGTAGATTTGGTTCCCTTTTACCACGGCTAGCTTCGTCCCATCATTGTGGAAGATGGGAATCTTGATCTGATATCCAAGTTTGACCTCTCGCATCACCTGGATCAGCGGTGTATCTTCGTACTGGAGGACAACAGGAACATCAATAAACAGGTTCGTCCCAAGTTCGAAGATCGGGGAGTCCTGGAAAACCAGCCCATTCATGTCCGTATCCTTTCCTTCAGTCCGACACTGCCCGAATGGCGTACGCCCAGGACCGTCCTGGGGAGTCAAGCATCAGGCGGGGATTTCCCGGACAACCTCGCCCGGGCACGCCGCCGGAGGGTTTGTCGTGAACTACACTGCCTGCCCCGGCTTTCCCCGCCCGCTTGGCGGGCACTACCTGCGCTGAGGAGACTACCGGACCCCGCTCGACGAGGAAAGAAGAAAAGCCCCCCCCCTTGACAAGCGGGACCGGCCGCGGCCCGTAGGCTTCGAAGTTCTTACAACGGCGTGGTAGGCGTCGGCTGGAAAACCCGGGAAACCCCGGGAAAACCCGGGCAAACCCGGGACAGTCACCTAGTTCTTCTTGACGGCCCCTGCTGCTCCGCTGGGACCGACCCACCATGCCGAGATTCGCAAGAGCCGTACTGGCCGGCTGCGCGCATCACATCACGCAGCGCGGGAACAACCGGCAGGACGTCTTCTTCGTCGACGACGACCGCCGCGCCTATCTGGCTTTCCTCCGCCAGGAGGCCGACAAGCACGGCTTGCGCGTCCACGCCTACTGCCTCCTGAGCAACCACGTCCACCTGATCCCCGTGCCCGAGGCCGCCGACTCCGCCCCCTCCCCGTCGGTCGCTCTCGAAAGAAGACCCAAAGAAGCCGTCCGCCGAAAAGACGACCCCAGAAATAGGTGACTGTCCCGAATGGCATGAAGAGAAGCGGCAGTTCCACTGCCCACAGACAAGTGACCGCGCCTTGTCGTGTAACAGGCCAAGCCTTCAGGCCTGGTGAGGCGACCGTCAGAAGGGAAGATGGAGGGCGTTTTAACGTCCTTCTGAAAAAGGCTTAAGCCGAATACGAGAAGCCCGTTGAAACGGGCTGGGAGGCCGGGAACGGCTCTGACGCACCACGGCTGAAGCCGTGGCCTACCACACGGCAAGAGGCACGGGGAGGCCTTAGCTTCATGCCATTCGTGACTGTCCCGGGTTTGGTGAGTTTTGTTTGATGGATGTCTCCGGAACCTGAGCAGTCCTCTCTGCCGGAGTTACGGTGCCTGCCTCGCGCCTCGCTGCGGCTTCTCCGAAGGCCCTCGGCGGGGGGCCTTCGGGGGGCCCGCGCTGGCGCCGATGGCCTCCAGGACCCGCCGCGAGGGGGCGTCCTTCTGAAACACGTTCTCGCGCCAGGTGTTGTCTTCCTTCCTGCACTGGTTGAGGAACAGGGGCTGGCCGCACCGATAGACGATGTTTCCGCGGAAGTGGTAGCCCTTGCACCCGAGGTGCATCCGGACGCCGTCGAGGTAGATCCCGGGGCAGGTCCAGGGCCCGACGTTGCGGCTGTTGAAGCGTGCCGGGCGCAGGTCGTGGATCCAGTTTCCCCGGATGCTCGCCCCCGAGCCGGCCTGGGGGAAGGACACGTAGATGCCCGCCCCGTCCACCGCGGCCTTCATGACGTGGTGGATGTGGTTGTGCGCCACCACGTTGTCCCCCGCGAGGGGCAGGAGCTTGTCCTCGTTTCCGGACAGCACGATGCCCGCATAGGCCATGTCGTGGATCAGGTTGTGGGTGACGACCGCCTCCCGTGCCAGGCCGACGAAGATGCCCACCGCCCCGAAGTAGTCCAGCCCGCCGTCGTGGACGTGGTTGTTGGCGATACGGTAGCCCTTGTGGTCGCCCTTGCGGATCGGGTGGGCCCACCGAAGCGTGTCGCGGTTCCGGATGCCGCCGGCGACGATGCCGCCCCCGCCGAGGTCGTGGATGTGGTTGCCCTCGACGACGTTCCCGCTCGTGCCGCGCAGCAGGGCCAGCCCGATGCCCCCGACGTGCCGCACGCCGCCGCGGGTGAAATGGCAGGAGCGGGCGTACTGGAAGGACACGGCCGCGTCGATCCAGTGGAACCGCGCCCAGGGCTTGGGCTGCTCCCGGCAGGCGAGTTGAAGGCATCCGAACATGGCGGTGAAGCCGCTGGGAGGCAGGGGCCAGTCCACGTGGGCCACGTGAATGCCCTCGAACCGCAGGTTCCGCACGGGCCGATCGGGCGTGCCCACGACCGCCAGGAGCGTCCTCTCGACGACCGGGGCCACCACCTCCGCCCGCTGGAGGTCCTCGCCGGGTCGCGGCCAGTAGGTCAGGACGCCGCCCCGGCGGTCCAGGTACCATTCCCCCGGGTCGTCCAGCATCTCGGGGGCGTTTTCGAGATAGCAGAAATGAGAGGCCAGGGGGTAGCCGATCTGGTACTCCCCCGGCAGGGATCGGAGGGGCCACTGGTGGGGCGGGGGGAGCGTGAAGGTCTGGGCCTTCTCGTTCACGCTGCCCAGGCGCTTCCGCGATCCGTCGTTGTTGTAGACCCAGACGAGCTCCACGTCACGGACGTTGCTCCACGCCCGGATGGGCCGGTCCACGCCGATCGTGTAGGTGGCCCGGTTGGCCCCCGGGTCCAGAGGCCGGGCGTCGGACGACCGGATGCGGCACCAGGGCTCCTTCTCGCCGGCGTTGGGGAACCTCGCCCGGACGGCCCGCACGCCGTTGACGAACAACTGGCGGAAGGCCCACGTGCCGGCCTTGGCCTCCGGCAGGCGGACCGTCCAGGTTTTCCCCGGGCCTCTTTGCCAGCCGCGGATTCTGCGCCCGCCGCTGAGGACGACCGTCTCGCCGGGATACGCCCGGTAGGTGATGCCGTGCTTCTCGGTGCCGGAGTCCTCCGGGCCGAAGACGAGCGTTCGGGCCCGCTCGTACGTGCCGCCGCGAATCAGGACGAGCACGTCGCGGTCGAGGCCGGCGGCGATCCTCTTGCGTACGGCGGACCGCGCGGCCTCGAACGTGGCGAAGGGCCGCTCGCGGCTGCCCGGGCCGGCGTCCCGGCCGTCGGGGGCGACGTGGAAGTCCCCCTTCGGGGGCCCCGCCGCCGGCGCGAAGGACGCGATCGCCATGACCGCCAGGATCGTCAGAAAGAGAACGTCGCCGAACCGCTGCCTGTTGCCCGCGTTCGTCATCGATCGGTCTCCACGTGGTCAGCGTTCGAGCACGACGTCGCAGCGCTCGCCGTCGTCGGGCCATTGCAGGGTTACGCACCCGGCGTCGGGGTCGTAGCGGGACTTGGTCGGTTCGCCGTTTCGCAAGACGGCCGCCGGGCAGTGGGGGAAGTCCGTGAACTGCGCGACGATGACCCGCCGACCCACGGCGTATCGGCCGCGGCGCCGGGAGACTGTCAGACGCACCTGGCCGGGGGACTCCCGGTACCGCAGGTCGGTGGTGGCCCGCAGGCCCTTGCGGTAGTCCAGGCTCTCGCCGTCGTCCTCGTAGAGGCGGAACCGCCCCGAGTCGCCGGCGTAGACCTCCAGCACGAGCCGGTCGGCCGGGCGCTGGCCGGCGTATTGTTCCACGGGCACCGTCGGCAGGATGCTGCCGGCCCGCACGTACAGGGGGAGGGTCTCGAGGGGGGCGTCGGCGACGATCCACGCCGGGCCCCCGTGCGCCCGGCCGGTCCAGTAGTCGATCCATCGCCCGGCGGGCAGGTAGACGGCCCGGTGGGTCACGCCCTCCTGATAGACCGGCGCGACCAGCAGGGCGTCGCCCCAGAGGAACTGATCGCCGACCTGGTAGCAGGTCTCGTCGTCGCCGAAGGCGTAGGCCAGCGGGCGCATCGGCGGCGCGCCGGTCCGCGAGCACTCCTCGAACAGCGTGTAGGTGTAGGGCATCAGGCGGTACCGAAGCTCCAGGTACTTCCGGGCGATCCGCTCGGTTCGCTCACCGAAGGACCACGGCTCCTGGTCTCGCGTGCCGGTGCAGGTGTGCGTGCGGCACAGCGGGCAGAACGCCCCCAACTGCATCCAGCGGGCGTAGAGTTCCGGCGTGCAGTCGTCGAAGAAGCCCCCGATGTCCGCGCCGACGAACGGCATGCCCGCCAGGGAAAGGCTCATGCACATGGGCATGGTCAGTTGGACGTGTTCCCACCAGCTCGAGTTGTCGCCGAGCCACATGGCCGCA
>DASRZG010000326.1:0-6078 GCA_035686585.1 Phycisphaerae bacterium | reverse complement strand
ATTGTCGATTGGGATGGGGCGTGCCGGCCACTGCCTGATGCCGGTGGCGGACAGGGCCTTCCCGACGAGCCGTGACGTATGTGCGTATCCCGTAGAGCTAACCAGGAAAGCGGAGCAACCATGAACGCAACAAGATTCACGACAGGCATGCTGGCGCTGGTCATCGCGGCGTCCGTCGCCGCGGGGCAGGACTGGGTCGAGCCGATGAAGAAGGTCCACGCCCGGTTCACCGGGCAGGCGGGCACGGTCGCGCAGTTCGGCGACAGCATCACCATCACCATGGCCTTCTTCAACCCCCTCCAGGCCGACGTCAAGAACCTGCCGAAGGACCTGGTCGGCGCCCACCAGTGGCTTCGCGGGTATGTCCAGCCGCGCTGCTGGGCGGCGTGGAAGGACCCGGCCTTCGGCAACAACGGCGGCACCACCAGCGCGTGGGGCAAGGCCGGGATCGGGCAGTGGCTCAAGAAGCTCAACCCCGAGGTCGCCCTGGTGATGTGGGGCACCAACGACACCTACGCCGGCCCCAGGCCACCCGAGTACACCGACAACATGCGGGCGATCATCCAGGCCTGCCTCGACAACGGCACCGTGCCCATCCTGTACACGATCCCGCCCGTCGGCAACCAGACGGGCAACGCCCGGCAGACGGCCCACGTGGAGTCCTTCGTCCAGGCCGCCCGCGAGGTCGCCGCGGAGAAGAAGGTGCCCCTGATCGACTTCTACAAGGAGATGATGTCCCGCCAGCCGACGGACTTCGCCAAGACGCTGCTGGGCGACAACCTCCACCCGTCCTACCCCGGGCAGTACCAGCGCGACTTCAGCGACGAGGCCCTCCGCAACAGCGGCTACACGCTGCGGAACTACCTGACCCTCAAGGCCCTGTGGGAGGTGCAGCAGAAGGTGCTCAGCCAGGTCAAGTCCGCGCGGACCGCCGCCGTCGAGCTCAGTTGGAAGGGCCCGACCTTCCAGGGCCAGCCGGCCGTGCTGGTGGCCGCCGTCAAGGAGGCCCCGAAGATCGACGGCGTCCTCGACGACGCCTGCTGGAAGCGGGCCGGAGCGCTGGATATGCGCCTGCTGGACGGCGATACCCGCAAGCCCACCTATCCCACCCAGGCCCGCCTGGCCGCCACCGACAAGGTCCTGTACGTCGCCTTCCGCTGCGCCGAGCCGGACGTCAGCAAGCTCATCAGCCAGAAGAGGGACCGCGACGCGAACGTCTGGGAGGACGACTCGGTGGAGGTGTTCCTCAAGTGCGGCGCGGAGGCGTCGCGGCAGTACTACCACGTGATCGTCAACCCCGACGCGTCGATCCTGGACGACTTCGGCGGCGGCACGCAATGGGACGGCGGGATCCAGGCCGCCGCCCACAGGGACAAGGGCTTCTGGTCGGTCGAGATCGCCCTGCCGCTGGCGAAGATGGACCTGCCCGACAAGGCCCGCCTGAAGGGCCCCTGGCGCCTGAACCTGACCCGCGCCCGCCCCGCCCGCGGGGACACCTTCACCGAGGAAACGGCCCTGTCGCCGACCGAGAGCACCTCCAGCCACGTACCCGGCAGGTTCGCGTACGCGTGGTTCGAGGTGTTTGGAGGGAAGGTGCCGGCACAACCGGCGAAGTAGAGAACACGAATTGCACGAAATCGACGGAGTTGGGTGCCATGGTCAGGCGTCGTTTGCCTGACCATGCCGGACGTTGAATGTGGCGGAACGTCGACATGGTTACGCGAACGACGCGTAACCATGGCACCCCTTCGGAACAGGAACAGTACGGAACCGGGTGCCCCCAACGGGGTCTGCGACATGGTCAGGCGTTGTTTGCCTGACCATGCCGGACGTCGAATGTGGGTGGACGTCGACATGGTTACGCGAACAACGCGTAACCATGGCACCCGCCCAACGAAGCTCCGGAAAGGAAACGCAATGATCAGCGAAGCGCTGGTGCTGAAGCTGGTGGTGGTGCTGTTCCTGGGGGCCCTGGGCGTCTCGACGGCCTGGGCGCAGACGGTCACGCTCCAGCAGGGGGCCGACGGCTACGCCGGGTGCACCACTCGGACCATCGAGGGGACCTCGCCGGCCCGGGAGCAGGCCGAGGGCGTCTTCCCCCTGCGGGGGACGAAGTACGCCCTGCACGTGCGGTTTGAGCTGCCGGGCGAGGTGGCCCGCAAGACCCTCGCCCGCGCCCGGCTGATGGTGTTCCTGCCGGCCGCCCGCAAGCCCAACGCCTTCACCGAGATCTTCTGCCACGAGGTGGTCACCGGCGGACGTCAGCCCGCCTGGGATGAGGTGACCGACTACGACAACGGCCGGCGGGCCGGGGCGGTCGATTCGGTCGAGCTGTTCAGCCCCACGCCCGGCCAGGGCTGGAACACCTACCCCTGGCTGCCGCTGGGGGTCCCTGAAGGCGGCAGGTGGATCGAGTTCAACATCACGCCGCTGGTGGAGAAATGGCGCAGCGGGCAGGACGGCAATCACGGCGTGATCCTGATCCCCACGCCCCGGCCCGACGGGGCGGAGCCGAGCACGTGGGAGATCGACGTCCCCGCCGCCGACAGCCCCGATCAGGCCCACCGGCCCAAGCTGGTGCTGGAAATGGGCGCCGACGAGAAGCTCCGCGTCGGCACCACGCATTCGCTGGTGCGGATCAACGACAGCTCCACCCGCTTCGCCTACCGCGGCGGATACGACGCGGAATACGAGCTGTCCATGGCCCGCGACGAGCGGGAGGCCTTTCAGGTGGTCCTCTACCCGATGCTGGCGGACCTGGCCAACGTCAAGCTGACCTGCTCGGACCTGGCCGGCCCCGACAAGGCGAAGATCGGCGCCGGCGACGTGGAGGTCTTCGTCGTCGACCACTACAAGCTCCGGCGCAACTGGCTGACCAGCTCCAAGATGTTCGGCGGGAAGCTCTACGACACGCCCGACCCGCTGATCCCCGCTGCCGCCAAACCCGTTACCGCCCGGCGCCACCGGCACACGCCCTTCTACGTCCGCGTCCGCACGGCACCCGACACGCCCGCCGGTACGTACACCGGCGCGGTCACCGTCGCCGCCGACGGCGTCAAGCCGGTCAAGGTCGCGCTGTCCGTGAAGGTCTGGCCGTACGCGATCCCCCGGACGTGGAACTTCCACACCATGGGCCAGTACATCGAGGACAACTGCGCCCGGTTCCACGGGTCCGACTGGAACGACAAGCTGCGGCGGGAGTACTACGACTTCCTGCTGGACCACCGCTTCGCCCCCACCCAGCAGTACCGCCAGGTGCTCTCGCCGACCGCGGACATGCCGTACTGCCTCGACCGGGGCATGAACACCATCTACCTGTACAGCGTCCACGGCGGGCGGGACAAGCCGACGGCCGCGCTGATGAAGCGGATCCAGCCCGACTACGAGAAGATCCGCGACATGGGCGCGCTGGATTACGGCCTGGTCTACATCGGCGACGAGACCAACCAGTGGGACGTGATGCGCGGATACTCCAACATGGTCCACGCCCACCTGCCCGGGGCGCAGGTGATGATCGGCGGCAGCTTCCCGCGCGAGGAGCTCACCGGCTACATCGACATCTACGACCCGCAGATCGGCGGGACGAGCAAGACCTACAGCCTCCAGCAGGAAGCGGCGGGGACCATCGCCACCAGCCAGGGGCGCGGTGAGGAGTTCTACTGGTACGTGGCGGCCGGGCCGGCGTATCCGTACCCCAACGTCCAGGTCGAATACCCCGTGGTGGACAATCGCGTGCTGTTCTGGATGACCTGGAAGTACGGCGTCAGCGGCTTCGAGTACTACTGCTACAACATCTGGGAGCGCAACTACGCCCGCGATCCCGCTCAACGTTATCCCAACGTCCCCTGGCAGGCCGACGGGTGGGCGAAGGGCTGGCCCAGCAACGGCGACGGGATGCTGTTCTACCCGGGCCCGATCAGCTCGCTGCGGTTTGAGGCGATTCGCGACGGCATCGAGGACTGGGAGAGCCTGCAGGTCCTCGCCGACTGCGTCGAGGCCGTGCGCCAGCGCAAGCACCCCGACAAGTACAAGGCCCTGATCGCCGAGGCCCGCGAGCTGCTGGCGGTCCGGGCGGACGTGGTCAAGGGCTTCCAGGAGTTCACCCGCGATCCCGACCGGCTGCTGGCCGAGCGGCAGAAGCTGGGCGAGCTGCTGGCGCGGTTCGTCCCGGCCGTCGAGGACACGGAGAAGTGGGACGCCGGCGCGATGAAGCTGCACCGTGCGGCCGAGGTCCGCATCGCCCGCGTGACCGCCCGGCGGCGGCAGATGCTGCGTCAACGGCATCTGGCCGCCTGCGAGGCACTGAAGGTCAAGCCCCTCGATCAGGCGGCCTGGGACGCCCTGTGGCCCAAGCGGGTGCTGTTCGCCCAGGACTTCGAGGGCCCGTCGCTGCCGGAAAAGGACTGGGAGGGCGTCATCGAGACGGCCAACACCCCCTCTGGCTCCAAGCAGGCGCTGGCGGGGGCGGCCGGCAACAAGTACTTCGCCCAGGCGATCCGCGTGGGCTGCTATTTCGACAACGCCCGGGCGGCCACCACCACCTGGGTGCGGTTCAAGTACTTCCTCAACAAGCCCGTGCCGCTTCAGTTGTTCGTGTTCAGCATGACCGGCGCCGACAACTGGGTGGTTACCATCGACAAGCCGGTCGCGGGCAAGTGGACGGAGTTGACGCTCAACGTCACCGATGACTTCCGCAAGAAGAGCGGCGGCCCGGCGAAGATCACCGCCGGCCACGCCCTCGACGACGTCTTCTTCCACGCCGGCAAACCCGGCGATTCCGAGCTGAAGCTGATCGTGGATGATGTGGAGTTGATCGGACTGGACTAGACCGAATTCCTCATGGACCCCGGATGAGCCGGACGGCTTGCCATTTCGCGTCGTTGGCTTGCGGGGAATGTCCGGCCCGTCGACGGCCCGCGAAACCGCAAGCGGGTTCCCGACCCGCCGGAAGCCCCCGATTGGGAATTGGACAAAGGAGAAGACCATGCGTTGGATCGCTGCAACCGCACTGATCGGGATCGTCGCCGCCGCGGCGTTGGCTGACGGCGGGATCGAGGTGTACTCGAAGATCGACTTCGACAAGGGGGACAACCCGTTCATCAACGAGGGCAAGGGCGTGGTGGCGTTGGAGAGCGCGCCGGAGCTGGTCGTCAGCGGGCGGAGCCTGCACATCCGGCGCGGGTCCGAGGGTGGGTACTTCGGCGGGCGGCTGAAGTCGGTCTCGGTGGAGGGATCCGCCGGGGTGAATATCGCCTTCTGCCTGCGGACGAAGGGGATGGAGACGGTGGCGCTGAACTTCTTCGACGCCATCCGCCAGGACAACACCACCCCGGCCTCGCCCGCCCAGGTCCCCGCCGAGCAGTGGCGGACGGTGGTGTTCGCCGTGGAGGACTTCCACCACAACTCCGACCAGCCGCAGAAGAAGATCCCCGCCAGGACGAAGCACACGGGGCTGTTCTTCCACGGCAGCGAGGCCGCGGGGCAGTCCGGTACAATGTGGATCGACAAGTTCATCATCTATCGCGGCGTGGACACCCAGGCCCCCGATGCCCCCGGCAAGCTCCGGGCGAAGAAGGCTGAGGCCGGGGAGGTGGAGCTGGCCTGGGACGAGCCGGCGGACAACGCCTTCCCGGCCGTGTACAGCATCCACCGCCAGGCCGGCGACGGCGGATGGGTCAAGATCGGCGAGTCGATCCAGCCGAGGCACGTGGACCGGGCCCCGGCCAATGGCGTCGCGTCGTACCGTGTGACGGCGGCCGATTACGACAACAACGTCTCGAAACCCTCCAAGGCGGTGAAGATCGCGGGCGGCCCGGTCTCCGGCGCCCAGGGCCCGCCGGCGTTGACGGATCAGGTGAGGGACCGTCTTGCCTACGCCGACAACGTGCGGAAGATTCACGCAGCCGGGCAGGGCAAGGTCCGCCACGACGTGTTCCTGTTCGCCGGGGACAGCATCACGGCCGCCGACGCGTACACCTTCGCGATGGGCCGGTGGCTGGCGCGGGGGATCACCGTCCGCCGCGGCGTGGGGCAGATGAGGACGGATTTCGGCAAGAACAATATCGACAAGTACCTGGA
>DASRZG010000325.1:0-5871 GCA_035686585.1 Phycisphaerae bacterium | reverse complement strand
CAGGCGGCAGGCCTGGCCCGTGGCGTCGCAGATGTACAGCCGCGATTCCGACTCCCGCCGCCCGTGCCCGTCCGCCCAGAGGGCCATGAAATCCGGGTGGGCGTTGACCGGCCGGCGGGCGTAGGTGTGGTTGTAGTCGCTGGTCGAGGTGATCTGGCGGGCGCGGGTCCAGCTCGCCCCGCGGTCGGTCGACTTCCACATCACCATCTCCCCGCCCGGATTGAACGGCT
This sequence comes from Phycisphaerae bacterium, assembly GCA_035686585.1. Taxonomy (GTDB): domain Bacteria; phylum Planctomycetota; class Phycisphaerae; order SM23-33; family SM23-33; genus DASRZG01. The sequence continues at coordinate 5,641 of DASRZG010000325.1, read as the reverse complement.
GGGGGCCGTCGTCCGTGGGCCCGATGATCGTCCACGTCCCGTCCGGGCCGATGTGCAGGCAGCCCGTGTCGTAGGCGCTGTCGGATTCGATCCGCCCGCGAACCTCCCAGGCGGCGCCGTTCCAGGCGACGGTAGTCCAGGTACGCGGGGCGTTCTCCGGTCCCGGCTGCCAGGAGCGGGTGGTCACCACCAGGACCACCGGCCGGCCCGCCTCGTCAAAGTGGATGTCCTTGAGATACACCAGCAGCCCGTCGGCGCGGAAGTCTTGGATCAGGGCCGGGTTGTCGAATTCCGTCAGCGGCAGGGCCGCCGGCCGGCCGGTGATGGTGGTCCAGGTGGCCCCGAAGTCCGTCGTCTGGAGGTAGTACAGGTTCGTGCGGTAGTTCGCCCCGGCCGGGGTGGGATGGGCGTTGAAGGCCGTCGCCACGGTTTGGCCGCCGCAGGTGCTGATCTGGTAGTGCCCGTTCTCGATCGCCGCCAGCCGGTGCGGGCCGTCCCACCTCCGCGCGTCGGGGCTGGCCGACCAGTGCAGCAGCCGCCGGCCTTGCTCGTACAGCGTGTGCAGCCACAGGCATCCCCGCCCGGGCACCCACCACGGCTGGGGGTAGGAGTAGTTTCGGTCGTAGATCCGCTCGAACGCGTCGATCGAATATGGCTGGGTGCTGCGGGAGATGTAGGCGGGGCGCTGCACGCCGTGGGAGCTGCTGAACAGGTACACGTACCCCGCCTCATCCAGCAGGATCACCACGTTGTCGTGCCCGTCGGAGGTCTGCTTGTCCAGCAGGATCCGCGGGCGGGAGAACTGCCGGCTGCCGTGGTCGAAGCACCCCACCATGTGCAGCAGACGGTTCGCCTCGGCCGGCCGGCCGCCGTAGCAGAAGAACGTCCGGTTCACCTGCGGCGCGTGGATCGCCAGCGGGATATGCTTGGCGCAATACGTCCCCAGCCCGCCGCTGTATTTGTACTTCAGCGGCCCGTCCAGCCCGTTGCAGTAGTACCAGATGCCCCGGTACCCGTCGTCGCGCTCCAGCGTACAGGACACGGCCTCGATCCTCCGATGATGATCCGGACATCCTTGTCGCTCAAAGGCCGGTCAAAAGCAAGGGCCGGGGCGGCTATCCGGGGAAGACGCGGTATTCCGGGGGAAAATAGCCCGTGTAGCCGTAGTACACGGCCCCGGCGACCATGAAGATCAGCCCGCCCAGCAGATCGCCGGCGATCACGCCGAACATGAACCGGCGGGCCCGGTCGTGAGTCTGCCGCCCCCCGCCGTACTTGACCACGACCGCCTTGATCATCCAGCCCATCAGGAACGAGTAGTGGAACACCCCCACCGGGTACGTCCCCCACACCAGGAAGATCAGCGGGTGCAGCGGGAACCGGGCGTACCGCAGGCGCAGGACGCTCATCACCCCCACCAGCGCCAACCCGATCCCCGCCGACCACAGGAACGCCCGGTTCGGCCGCATGGCCGCCAGCCGGTCCAGCGGGCCCATCGCGGCGGCGGCGTCCAGTTGCCGCTCGGTCATCTTGGACACCGAGTCCTCCACGACCTTGAAGGTCATGTCGGGGACGTTCTCGGCCGCCCACTTGTCCCGGCTGAACATGCCGTAGTTGTAGTTGGCCCACAGCGCCACCACCACCGCCACGGCCAGGGCGACCGCGAAGACGCCCCCCGACGCCACCGCCACCCGCCCGGGGCGGACCTTTAGCCGCTCGCAGACCTTCAGCCCGTTGACCAGGAAGGGCATCAGGCACTCGCGCGGGTCGATGGTCAGCATCGCCGACAGCAGCGCCAGGATGATCGCCGTCCGCGGGCCCAGCGCGGCCAGGCCGAACAGGCCCACGAACACCCCCATCGGCTGCCACCACGGCTGGCAGAAGAACAGCCCGCTCTCGGCGCTGAGCCGGGCCATCACCACGAACAGCATCAGGATCATCCCCACCGCCAGGATCGCCAGCGTCCAATCGAGCCCCAGCGCCGTCAGGATCGCCACCATCGCCGCCACCGCGACGATCAGGATCCGGCATGCCCACACCGCCGGCGCGTCGGCGGAGGGGCGGCGGCGGAACGTCGCCGCCTCGGCCAGCACCGCCCGGTAGTAGCTCCTGCCGGTATAGGCGATCAGCACGCCGATGCCCAGGTAGCTGCCGAACCGCTGCCAGGGCAGCACCCCGCCCTGCATGTACCCCTCGGACATGTCCACCCCCGCCGACATCAGCGCCGCCGTCACCGCCAGCAGCAGCGTCGGGGCGATCCCCAGCGAGAAGCTCACCTGGCTGGGCAGCATGAAACCGATCCCCACCACCGTCGGGATGATCCACAGGTTCATGTGGTGGTGAATCCGCGGGTCCTTGCCCAGGCTCGTGAAGGTCCAGACCACCTGCCAGAACTGGTAGTGCATGGGAATCCGCAGGCGGATCACCTCCCACTGCTGCAGCCCGTTGACCAGGTGGATCCCCAGCACGATCCCCAGGCCGATCCAGAAGATCCGCCGCCGGTACACCGGCGCGCCGCCCTGCTCGTCGGCCCCCATCAGCCCGGCGGCGAAGTCGGCGATCGGATACCGCAGGTGCTCGCGCTGCGACCACTGCCGGTGGACGATCAGGCTCAGGCAGATGATGCTGACGCTCAGCAGCATCACCAGCGGCATCCACACGCTCAGCGGGCCCCGCCAGGCCGACCAGGGCACCCGGTCGAGGGAGATCAGGCTCTTGCCGTCCGACAGGCCGTTGAGATACCCGTCCAGCACGAGCGCCTCATCGGCCGACGCGTCCGGCAGCATCTCCGGCGGCACGTAGCTGAGCACGCGGTGGGTCGTCCAGTCCGGCCGGATGCGGGCGTAGTTCAGCGGCACCGCCAGCGTGGTGGTGAACGTCCGCATCAGCCCGCTGCCGGGGATGGCGCACGCCGCCAGCATCAGCGTCAGCGACACCGCCAGCTCCGCCGGGCGGAACCGCAGCCTCAGCCAGCCCAGCAGGGGGTTGATCGCCACCACCATCACGATCAGGAAGCCGAAGACGCTGATGGGAAGGTGGTTGCCCACCAGGAAGGTGTTCCGCAGGTGCCCGTCGTTGAGATACCCCGTCCCCGCGATCAGCACCGCGCCCAGCAGACCCAGAATGACCGCCTTGACCGTCATCGGTCGTCAGGGTCTCCCACCCGGACACGGCCTGCCGCAGAGGCGCAGAGGTCGCAGCGCGGGCGTTGCCCGCGACCCATTTCCAATTTCCGATTTCCAATTGGGCGCGTCCGTGGGGGCGGAAACCGCCCCAACGGGACAAGCTTGCGGTTTCGCCAAGGCCCACAGAGGCCGGAGGCGGTACTGAAAGACCTTCGCGCCCTGCGCAGATAATGAACCGTAGCAGCGCAGAGAGCAAGCGGGTCACAGGGGACGGGTCCTGGCTCCAAGGCCCGACGCGCCTCTCTTGGGCTCGCCGCCCTGGAGTTGCTGCCTTTTCCTTTCTCTGCGATCTCTGCGTCTCTGCGGCCCATTCCCACGGCGCCCCTACTCCTGATCACAGAGGGCGAAGGCGGCCCGCAGGGCCTCGACCTTATCGGCCCGGGGGTTGAACTCGTGCCCCACGTACAGGTCGTAGCCGGTGGCGGCGATGGCCCGGCAGATGCCGGTGTAGTTGAGCTCCTGGCTGTCGTCGAAATCGCGCCGGTCCGGGACGCCGGCCGTGTGGAAATGCCCGATCCAGCGGATGTTCTCCCGGATCGTGCGGATCACGTCGCCCTCCATGATCTGCATGTGGTACACGTCGTACAGCAGCTTGACCCGCGCGGAGCCGACCTTCTCGCACACCGCCACGCCCCAGGCCGTGTGGTCGCACTGGTAGCCGGGGTGGCTGACCTTCGAGTTGAGCAGCTCCACGTTCAGGTTGACGCCCTTCTTCTCGGCATAGCCCGCCACACGCCGCAGCCCGTCGGCGACGGCGTCGATCGCCTCCCGCTCGGACATGTGCGGCTGGCGGTTGCCGCTGAAGCAGATCAGCCCGGGGACGCCGATGTCGGCGGCGCGGTCGATGTTGTGCCGCAGCTCCGATTCGATCCGGTCGTGGTTGGACCGCTTGTTCAGACCGTCCGGCAGCGACATGTGCCCGCTCATGCTCGCCACCGCCAACCCCGCCCCCTTGGCCGCGGCGACGATCTCGTCGAGGTTCTCCGGCGGCTGCCACAGCTCCATGGCGGGGTAGCCGATCTCGGCCGCGGCCGCGAACAGCTCCTCCAGCCCCATCCCCTCCGGCCGGAACAGCGGAAAACAGAATGACTGCTTGATGCGCATGTCGGGCTCCTTGGACGGCAAATCCGAAATCCGAAGCACGAAATCCGAAACAAATTCGAAAACGGCAAATTCGAATGTTCAAAACGCCGCTATGGGACCGTTGCTTCTTCTTCCTTGCTGTTTCGTGCTTCGGATTTGTTTCGTATTTCGTATTTCGAATTTCGTGCTTCCGCCGCCGGCGGCTCAGTACGTTGCCCCGATCTTGATATACGTGTCCGGCTCGGTGACGATCTTGGGGAACTCCGTCGGCAGGTCCTCGAACCGGACCACCGGCGTGACGACGCCCTCGCCGGTGAGCCGGCCGTCGATCAGCCACGCCAGGCAGGTCTCCAGGATCCGCTTCTCGTCCCAGCGCGGGTAATCGCGGTTGGGCTCGCTGCACGAGCGGGTGAAGACGATGTTGGGGATGTACTGGTGCGACTCGGCCCCCAGGTCCAGTCCGGCCGCGTAGGGGGCGGGGAAGGCGCCGGCCACCACGTTGCCGCCGTAGGCCACGCCGCGCAGGCACGCCTGCATCGCCGCCACCACGCCGCTGTAGTCGATCGCCACGTCCACGCCGCGCCAGCCGGTGGCCTTTTTCAGCTCTAGACCCGCGTCGCAGGCGGTCGGGTCCAGCAGCAGATCGGCGCCCAGCCTGCCCGCCAGGGCGCGGCGCGTCGGCAGTGGGTCGGCTGCGATCACCATCGCCGCCCCCGCCAGCCTGGCGAGCTGGACCGCCATCAGGCCGATCGCGCCGGTGCCGAAGACGGCCACGTTGTCGCCGACGCGGATGTGCCCGTCGCGGACGGCGCCCATGGCGAAATCGGCCGGGTCCAGACACACGGCCGAGGCCGCCGACAGGCCCGCGGGGATCTTCCAGACCCCCTTGGCGGGTCGCGTGTGGGTCTGGCGGAAGCCGCCGTGGATCAGCACGCGGTCGCCGACGGCCAACCCCTCGACCTCCGCACCGGCCTCGGTGATCGTGCCGACGGTCATGTTGCCCGCCCCGCCGGGGGTGCCCTTGGCGGGCGGGGCGGCCCGTTGGGGCATCTCGAACAGCCCCCGCTCGCGGTCGAACCGGCCCCGATGGGCGGCGTAGCCCTTCCGCCCCGCCAGCTCCGTGCCGTGCTTGGCGGCGGTGAACTCGCTGCGAACGCGAATCTGGTCCGGCTTCAGCTCCGGCTCTTCGTACTCGTACAGCCCGAAGTCCGTCGTCCCGACCCCCAGCAGTTGCCTGGGCATGTCCGCCTCTCCGATCGCCAAATGCAGGACCCCATTGTCCCGGCTGTGTGACCGGAGAGTGTACCTGTCGGGCGAGTCGAACAGCAATGTCGAATGTCGAACCGGTTGGCGGGCTGGGTGCCCCCGAAGGG
>DASRZG010000324.1:0-5317 GCA_035686585.1 Phycisphaerae bacterium | reverse complement strand
CGCCGTGCTCGTCGGCTGTCTTGCGGGGGTGGGCGGCGGCCGACCAGAACGCCCTTTCGCTGGTGGCAAGCGTGTAGCCTTCCATCGGGAGCGACCGGCCCTGGTCGTCGTGCCCAAGGAGGAGGAAGTCGCGGTAGTTGGTCACCAACACCAGGCCGTAGCGGGCGACGTAGCGTTTGACTTGTTCGGTGCGGATGATCTTGGCCACGTCGTCAGCGGGGGACTTGACCTCGATCGCCCCGCGTTCCGGGACCTGGCCGGCCCTGGGTTCTTTGTCGGAGGCCTTCTGGAACTGGTTGCGGGTGAAGAAGCCCCCGTCGGGCTTGCCGGCGCCCCTGTCCTGGAGGCTGATGACGCAATGAACCTTGGGCTTGAGTGTCTTGCCGATGTCGTTGAAGAGGTTCTCCAGGGGGCCATAGTAGGAGGTTTCCGGGTCGCCGGCCCCCGTACCACGGATGTCCCGCATATCCGCAAGCCAGGATTCCACCGGGTTCATGGTGGTGTTGTACCGGAATCGCCTGAGGGAAGCAAGTGTGGGAAATGTTCGGATACTCAGGGGCCAAGCTCCTCCGACCCGGGGGCGGGGCAGCCACGCGGAGGCGAGCCGGACAAGCCGAACGACGGCTTGTCCGGGGCACCCGCTTTCCCGCACCCGCTCTGCCGCCCGCAGCCCGGTTCCCGGTTCCCGACCGCCGGTTACCGCCGGCCGAGAGGCCGGGACCTGCTGCCTCAGACCTCGGCACAGTACGAGGGAACGGACGCGCTCCCCGCTGGGTCGCGGCTAAACGGGCATGCGGTCGCTCGTTCGCGGCCGCCTATCCCACCCATCGCCAGATCCAACGCGCGATCCACGCCAGGCATAGCAGCCACAGCAGCGCGATGAGGATTCCGCCTGCCCATTTCCAGGGTTTGCTGACCTGCACACCGGCGGCGGCCTGGGCTCGGCATTCGGCGAGGACGGCGGGGGGGATCAGCCGCCGGACGGCCAGCACGCCCAGCGGGATCAGGATGATGTCGTCGAGATACCCCAGCACCGGCACGGGGTCGGGGATCAGGTCGAACGGGCTGACCGCGTAGGCGACCACCAACGCCGCCAGGGCCTTGGCGTACCAGGGGGTGGCTGGATGACGCAGGGCAAGGTACATCGCCAGGACCTCCCGTCGAAGGTCATGGGCCCTCCGCCTCCATCGGCCCCGCAGGCTCAGGCGATCGTCTGCCATCGCGGCCATTATCCCCGTCCCTCCCGCCTCACGTCCAGCAACGCCCCACACAGGTCTGTCCGGCATACCCGCGGGAACGGGCTCGCCCATTCCAACGACCGGACTGCCCTTCAGGTCGCGGCTATTGAGTCCAGCAAAAGGAATGTCAGATCCGAACACCGACGAGGCGAGCCCGGAGGGCGGCATATGCCAGCCCACCGCGGAAGCGGTGGGAGAAAGGGCGGCCGACAGGAAAGCCCAGCCCCGTCAGGGGCGGCATATCGGCGTGTCCGGTCATGTGTCGCCCCTGACGGGGCTGGGTTTTTCTAATGATCGCGACCTGACCCACCGCTTCCGCGGTGGGCTAGCATGTTTCGCCCTTGCGGGCTGATCTTCTCCCGCCGCACCATCGGCATCTGCGCTTCGCTTCGACTTCCGCGGTGGGCTCGTGGGAGAAGAGCTTGCTCATGGAACCAAGTTGCCGATTCTTCAGTAGTCGCATGCGAGATTACACGTGCGGGATTCGGTTAACAGGTTACAGGTGCCCGCCACCCCCTTGGCCGCGGGCGGGCGGCACCGCGGGGGCGAGCCGGACAAGCCTGCCCCGTTGGGGGCGAACGACGCCCCCCGAGGGGCAGGCTTGTCCGGGGCACCCAGATATTACCCGCGGAATCCGAAGAAAGGGGTTGGAATTCGTACCTAATTAGTGCTATATAGATACAGAACCGATGAGTTGCTCAAAAGGTTTGGGCGTCGGCATGTTATCGATGACCAAGAAGACCGGCTACGGGCTGATCGCCCTGTCGCATCTGGCGAGGATGGGCGGCGAGCAGCCGGCCAGCGCGCGCGAGATCGCCGATCGGCACGGCATCCCCCTGTCCCTGCTGATGAACGTGCTCAAGGAGCTGTCGGCGGCCGGGTATGTCGAGTCCGTCCGCGGGGCACACGGCGGGTACCGGCTGGCGGTCGAGCCGGAGCAAATCTCCCTGGCCGACCTGATCACCTCGGTGGAGGGACCCAGCCGGCTGGCCGAGTGCATCGCCGATCACGACCGCCCCGGCGACGACGAGACCTGCCACCTGCTGACGAGCTGCCCCATCGCCGACCCGGTCCACCGCGTCAACCGCCGCCTGGCGGACTTTCTCAAGACGGTGACCCTGGCCGAGATCATCGCCCCGGCCGTCGCCGCGGTGGAGGATTCCTGAGCAAGGAAGATTGTCATGACCCTTCAGACGCCCGTTTACCTGGATAACAACGCCACCACGCCGGTGGATCCCCGGGTGGTCGAGGCGATGCTGCCGATGTTCACCGAGACGTTCGGCAACGCCGCCAGCCACTCCCACGCCTTCGGCTGGCGGGCGGAGGCGGCGGTCGAAAAGGCCCGCGAGCAGGTGGCCCGGCTCATCGGCGCCGACGCCAAGGAGATCATCTTCACCAGCGGCGCCACCGAGAGCGACAACCTCGCCATCAAGGGCGCCGCCGAGATGTACCGCGACAAGGGCAACCACATCATCACCTGCGCCACCGAGCACAAGGCCGTGCTGGACACCTGCCATTACCTCCAGGGCCACGGCTACGAGGTGACCTGGCTGCCCACCGACGAGACGGGCAGGGTCGCCCCGGCCGCGGTGGCCGAGGCCATCACGGACCGGACGATCCTGATCACGATCATGGCGGCCAACAACGAGATCGGCACGATCCACCCGATCGCCGAGATCGGCGCGGTGGCCAAGAAGGCCGGCGTCCTCTTCCACACCGACGCGACGCAGGCGGTGGGGAAGATCCCCATCGACGTGGAAGCGATGGGCATCGACCTGCTGAGCCTGTCTGGGCACAAGCTTTACGGGCCCAAGGGCGTCGGGGCCCTGTACGTCCGCCGCCGTGGGCCGCGGGTTCGCCTGGCCATCCAGATGCACGGCGGCGGGCACGAGCGCGGCATGCGATCGGGCACGCTGAACGTCCCCGGCATCGTCGGGGTGGGTGCGGCCGCGGAGATCTGTCAGAAGGAGATGGCCGCCGACGCCGAGCGCCTGACGCGCCTGCGGGACCGTCTCGAAAAGGGCATCGTGGGCCAACTGGAGATGGTCAAGCTCAACGGCCATCCCACCGAGCGGCTGCCGAACACGCTGAACCTCTCGTTCGCCTACGTCGAGGGCGAGTCGCTGATGATGAAGATGAAGGACGTGGCGGTTTCCTCCGGCTCGGCGTGCACCAGCGCTTCGCTGGAGCCCAGCCACGTGCTGCGGGCGTTGGGGGTGGAGGACGACCTGGCCCACAGCTCGATCCGCTTCTCGCTGGGGAGGTTCACCACCGAAGAGGAGATCGATTACGCCGTCGAGCGCGTGGTGGCGGCGGTCAGGAAGCTGCGGGAGCTGTCGCCGCTGTACGAGATGGCGCAGGAAGGGATCGACCTGAAGAGGATCCAGTGGCAGGAGGACGGTGCGGCCGTGGTCCCGGCGGCGACGGGCAAGCCGTCCAAGGGAACGGACTGCTGCGGCCCGGGCTGCTGCGGCCGGCCGGCGGAATCCGGGGGCGGACAGGAGTAGACGGGCATGTACTCGGACAAGGTTATCGAGCTGTTCGACAACCCGCTGAACATGGGCTCGCTGGACAAGGACGACCCGGCGGTCGGCACGGGCGTGGTCGGCTCGCCGGAGTGCGGCGACGTGATGAAGCTCCAGATCAAGGTCGGGGCGGACGGGAAGGTCGAGGACGTGAAGTTCAAGACCTTCGGCTGCGCCGCCGCCGTCGCCGCCAGCTCGCTGGCCACCGAGTGGCTCAAGGGCAAGACGCTCGAAGAGGCCGAGACCATCTCCAACAAGACCCTCGCCGATCAGTTGTCCCTGCCCGCGGTGAAGATGCACTGCTCGGTTCTGGCCGAAGGCGCCGTCCGCGCCGCCATCGAGGACTGGAAGAAGAAACGGCAGGGCGTGGTCGAGAAGAAAGAGGATCCGTTCAGGGACTGATGGAATTGCGGATTATTCAATTGCGGATTGCGAATTGCGGATTAGCCGATTGCGGATTGCGAATTGCGGATTGCGGATTTGAGAAGCAGCAGCAGCAGCAGAAGAAGCGCGCACCGTTGCGTTTGTGCCTGTCTCTTCTTCAGCTGTTCAATCCGCAATTCGAAATCCGCAATCCGCAATAAAGACAAAGGGTAATTCCGGTGCCCGTGTACAAGGTAACTTTCCTGCCCAGCAACGTGACCGTTGAGGCCGACCCGGCCGCGTATCCGTATGGGCGGCATGGGGAGCCGGGCAGCGTGATGGACGTGGCGCTGGGGCACGGGATCGACCTGGAGGGCGCCTGCGGTGGGGCGGGGGTGTGCGGGACGTGCATGGTGGCGGTCGAGGCCGGGATGGAGAACCTCTCCGAGCCGACCGAGGACGAGTTGGACACGATCGAGCGCCAGCCGGACAACAACCCCAGCTCCCGGCTGGCCTGCCAGGCGGTCGTCCGCGGGGACGTGACGGTCCGCGTTTAGCGGTCGCCGGCACGGCGACCTTGAGGGCGGTCGTGCCGACCGCCGCTAAACGGGTAAGCTATCGGCGCCGTTGCGATCCAGGGGAGAAAATGGCATGCCTTCACTCAAATGGACGGACGCGGAGGAGATCGGCTACCGGCTGCACGAGGCCGGCCCGGGCCTGGACCCGCTGACGTTGCGGTTTACCGAGCTGCGTGACAGGGTGGTGTCGCTGGAGGGCTTTGACGACGACCCCGGCGCCAGCAGCGAGGGGGCCCTGGAGGCCATCCAGATGGCATGGCTGGAGTGCTGCCAGCAGCAGTAGCGCGCCGCGGATCGCCGGCTGACCGGGTGGCACCCCCAAGCCGCTGTTTGGCTTGAGGGTGCGGGAACCGGGAGTGGCCAGAGTGATGGGAGCCACCTTCGAAGGAGCTCCAGCCACACATTCCACCCTCAAGCGGCGCGATCCGCGAAAAGACACGCGGATCGCGTCGCTTGGGGGTGCCACCCGGGTTTAGCCGGGAAGATCCTGTTTCATGTTCACAAGTTCCGGGACGAGACCGACATCGCCAATTGGAAACGTCGCTGGGACGAGTCAGACTGAGCGGGGCGCCGCCCCGCCCGGAGCACCGATGCAGAGCGAACGGACCGTATT
>DASRZG010000323.1:0-4084 GCA_035686585.1 Phycisphaerae bacterium | reverse complement strand
AAGGCGGCCAGCGAAAAACAGCCGCTGGTGCGCCCGTACCCGAAGCGGGCGACGCTCACCCAGACCCTGCCCTGGTACGTCAGGCCGAAATTCCTCGGGCACCCCAACCTGGCCCGCGAGCTGACGGCGATCATCGCCCCGGAGCGCCTGGAGCTGGCCAAGATCCTCAACCGCGAGGTCCATAAGGGCATCCGGGCGATCCAGGGGGAGATTGTCACCACGGCGCAGTAGCGGCAGGCAGCGGGCAGCAGGAAGCGGGCAGCAGGCAGTAAGAAGCAGGAAAAGACATGACCCCGAGCACGGCAATCCGGCTGAAGCGGATCGGCAAGACCAGCGGGATCGCCGCGGCCGTCCTGACCGTCTGCATCACGCTGGGCGGGGCCCTGTGGAGCGCCGCCGCCGATCGGGCGACGACCAAGGCCGCGGTCGAGCGGAACCGCGCGGCCATGGCCGACCACGAGTCGCGGCTCCGCGCCCTGGAGCGGGAGCTGCAGGGGATCGCCGCCGACGTGCGGTGGATCCGCCGGGCCATCGAGCAGCGGGACGCGCGGGGCCTCGCGCGCCTCCATCAAGAACCACCGACCACCGAGCACTAACCAACGGCAAGAACCATGGCGACCGCAACTGTTTGGTACCTGCACGGCATCCAGCTCCCCAGCGGGTCCTGGATCTCGCAGTTGACGGACCTGACCCCCGCCACGAGCACCGCGCACCTGGTGGGCTACGCCTCCGGGGCCGTCGTGCCCAGCTTCCGCGCGGCCCAGGGCGTCAGGCCGGAGTTCACCTTCTCGACGCCGCAGATCGGCACGGTGCTCACCGCGTGCGGCCTGCCGGGCGTCGGCTACGCGGCCAATTACGCGGACCTCTACTTCCGCAAGTCGAGCAACCTCGGCGGGCGGGTGTCGATCGTCACGGCCGAGCACCAGCGCCTGCGGGCCATGCGGTTCTTCCTCTACTGGACGCGGATCTCCGCCGGCCAAGACGGCGAGGCCCGGATCGAGTGCCGGCTGGTGCCGACCTACGACGGCACGAACGCCCCGCTGGTCCCCGCCGGCACCGTGGCCATCCCCTTCTACGTGCTGGCCTCCGAGTTCTACACCCTCGGCCCGGTCGTGCTCAACGGCGTCGAGGTGGCCGACCTGTCGGAGTGGTCGCTGGACCTGGGGGCCCGGATGCGCGAGCGGGCCTCCAGCGGCCAGGATTTTCTGTCGTTCTGCGGCGTCGAGTCGCACGACCCGGTCCTGACCTGCACGACCGGCGACGCCGCCTGGTGGGTCTCGCCCGGGCTGTCCGGGGCGCAACTGACCACGGCCAAGTTTTTCCTCCGCCGCCGCCAGCCCGACCAGACCCGCTGCTACGCCGACGGCTCGGCCCAGCACATCGCGGTCTCCGCGGTCGACAACCCCTGCGGCCTGGTCACGGTCGAGCGGTCCGGCGGGGCCGGGCCCGATCCGGCCACGGTCAGCCTGCGGGCCGGCTTTCGCATTTCGGCCGTCGCCGACGCCCATCCGCTCTCGCTGGACCTGGCCGCGGCCATCACGTGGTGATGGGGTGATGGGGTGAGGGGGTGACTGGGTGAGGGAGGGACGAGGTAACAACGTAACAGGGTGAAAAGATGAGCATCACAATCACGCGGGTGTGGCAGGACGGCTCGGACGTCCTCAGCAGCGTCGAGACCATCACCGAGACGGACGAGGGGCTGACGAAACTCTCCGTCGCCGTCGACGCCGAAACCTCGGACGTCGAGGCCAGCCTGGCCTTTGCGGTGGCCCAGCTCGCCGGCTACTACCTCCTCTCCGACCAGGACGTGACCCTGGAGACCAACAGCGGCGACGCGGCCGACGACACGATCGCCCTGAAGGCCAATACCGCCGTCGAGTGGAGCGCCGATGGCGGCCACGCGTCCCTGTTCACCGTCGACGTGACGAAGATTTTTCTGAGCAACGCCGGGGCCACCGCGGCCTCGGTCAAGATCCGCATCCTCCTGGACGCCACGCCGTAGAAGATGAGGGGGTGACGGGGTGTCGGGGTGATGGGGTGATTTGCACGTCTCGATCACCCCCTCACCCCCTCACCTACTGAACCCTGAACCCTGAACCCTTGTAACACGCATGGCACCTCCGCTCTACTTTTTTCCGGCCATCACCCGCGAGCAGCTCGCCCCGGCGGGCAAGCTGGACCGCGAGCTGCTCATCACCGCGGACCTCGCCGGGGCCCTGGCCGACTGCGAGGCGGGCGACTGCTCGCTGATGGAGCTCTCCGGCGCGGGGCCCGGCGGCCACTCCGGCACGATCCTCTGCGCCCTGCCGGCCGACCAGCGGGCCCCCACGCGCCTGGGCTACTACCCGGATTTTCAAACTTGGACCGAAGTGACGCTGGAGGGCCCCGAAGCTGCCGGCCGCCCGCTGCCTGCTGCCGGCCGCTCCCTCTTCGTGGGCCTGGACAACGAGCACCCGCCCGGGCCGGGGTGCCTGGCCCGCAAGCGCCAGATCCCCGGCTACGACGTGGAGCTGGGCGACGGCCGCCCGTGGACCGTGCCGGTGATCCGCGACCCCAAGGACGCCAGCCGGCTGCCGAGCCGGTGGACCTATGGGCCCGGGCGCAAGGCCCGGACGACCCTGCGCGCAGAGTACCGCGCGGTCTGGGAGTCCTGGGGCCCGGTGGTCCAGTTTTTCTTCGATCCAACGGGGTCGCCCGACCTGGCCATGGGGATCCAGGAGGCGATGGACCGGTGCCTGCGGGTCCTGGCGCTGAACTACCGCGTGGGGCCCCACGAGCAGTCGCTGCTGGACCTGGTCGGCCCGGACACGTGGGACGTGATCCTGGCCGCCAGCGTCGACCTGCCCGGCTTCCGCGACGTGTACGACCAGGTCCACCAGCAGCGCGTCCAGAGGGCAGAAGACGAGCAAAAAAAAACGGAGCAGGCGGAGGCAACGACTATGAAAAATTCCCCGGCCACTGGCGACGGTGCCTGCGGGCGCTCGACGCCTGCGGGGCCCGGCGCGACGGCCTCCGCCGCGCCGGCCGGTGGTTCGCCTGGCGGCGGGGGACCTTGAAAAAACACCGTCCGAGCCCGGGCGAGCTGGCGGCGGCCGCCTGGCTGGCGATCGACGACCCGCCGCCGCCCCAACCCGTCGTGCTGGTGCTGAGAAGATAAGGGGCCCGCGAATCCCGCGAATCAAACGAATCCTCTTTTCTCTTTCATTCGTGTCATTCGCGTGATTCGCGGGCCCTTTCCTGAACCCCGAACCCTGAACCCCGAACCCTGCTTCCATGGCCGACGCCAAGGTCACCACCGAGTTCCTCTCCGACACTTCCGATTTCGACCGGAAGATGGACAAGATGGTGGACCAGAACAACCGGCTGTTGGCCCAGAACAAGCTGCTGCGCCGGGAGTCCCGCGACGCGGCCAACGCGGCCAAGGAGCACCACGAGGGGGCGACCCGCTTCATCGGCAACCAGGTCCGCGCGGTGGGCAGCCTGGTGGCCGGCTACCTCTCGCTCTCCCGCGGCATCCAGGAGGTCATCCGCGCGTACGAGCAGAAGATGGCCCTGGAAAAGCAGATGAAGGACGTGACGGTCAGCGTCTCCGACGCCTCGGAGAACATGATCAACAACATGGGCCGGGTCACGAAGGCCCAGGTCCAGGACTTCCAGGCGAAGCTGGCCGCGCTCAATCAGCAGTACACGCCCAAGGGCGGGATGGTCGCCCTGACCGCCGAGGCGGCCAGCGCCCTGTCGGCCTCCCAGTCCAATCGCCCCGCCACGCTGGCCGCGATGGAGGCCGCGATCCGCTTCGCGCCGGCGAGCGCCGAGACCCGCGAGCAGGTGGCCGGCGGGATCCTCGATCTGCGCAAGGCCACCGGCGTCGAGAACCCGATGGCCAACCTGGGGCTACTCAAGGCGATCGGCGAGCAGAGCCGCGTCACGGAGTGGGCCAAGATCGCCAAGAATCTCACCGGCGGGGTGCTGGGGGTGAAGGAATACGGGGGGACCGCGCAGCAGGCCGGGGCCCTGATCGCCGCCATCACGCAGGCATCGGCCGACGTGGAGGGGCGGCGCAGCGCCACCGCGGCGATCAACC